>JBDSVN010000024.1:0-14343 GCA_039927175.1 Lysobacteraceae bacterium
GTGGGAATCAGCGGCAACATCATCAGCACGCTCATGTAACCCTGCGCCTCTTTCACGCTCTTGGCGGACGCCGAGATGAGCGTCAACAAAGTGGTGCCGAGTACGACGATCGGGATCAACACCAGCAGCAATTTACAGATGGTGAGCACGGAGACGTCGAACTTCAGCCCGGTCTGCGGCCCGAAGGTGAAGACCAGTTTGAACATGACCAGGGTCAGCACAAGGCTGAGCATGCCGAACAGGCAGGCGGCGGCGATCTTGCCGCTCATGATCGCCGAACGCGCGGCCGGTGTTGCCAACAACGGTTCCAGCGATTGCCGCTCGCGTTCGCCTGCGGTGGCATCGATCACCAGATGCGCGCCGCCAAGGAACCCGCTGAGAATCAACAGATACGGCAGGAACGACAAGGCAACGCCCTGGCGGCTTTCCGGGGTGGATAGATCGCGATGCGCCACTAGGATCGGCTTGACGACAACCGGGCTGATGCCGCGCGCGACCATCCGCAACGAGCCGACCGTGCTGCCATACAACTGCAGCAGCGCTTCGAGTCGTTGCACCGGAATCTGCGCGTCTTGCCGAGTGGAATCCTCGATGATCTCCAGCTGGGCCGGCTGGCCGTTGTTCCAGTCGTTTGGGTAATCCTTGCTGATCGACAGGATGACATCGCGATCCTGGTTGCGGATCGCTGCATCGGCATCGGCTGGCGCAGGCAGCACGTTCACATTTTGCCCTTCCAGCCACGTCACCAGATTCGGTGCGTATTGCGCGCCAACCACCGGCAGCTCCAGTGGTTTCTCCATCTGGCTGCTCACCCGGTGCTGGGTCATGGTGAGCAGGCCCAGCATCATCACCGGAATGAACACCGGCCCCATGATCAAGGCGAGGCGGATGGTGCGCTTGTCGCGAAACAGGTCGCGCAGTTCCTTGAGCATCACCGTGATGGCGCTGTTGATCGAATAGTTGCTCATGCGTGCAGTCCTTCATCCGAGCCGATCGCCTTGACGAAGGCATCTTCAAGATTGTCTTCACCGGTTTGCGCACGCAGTTCGTCGGCGCTGCCTTGTGCCACCACGCGACCTTTGGCGATCACCACGATCCGATCACAGAGTGCAGCGACCTCCTGCATGATGTGGCTGGAGAAAATCACGCAGCGCCCCTCCGCGCGCAGTCCGCGCAGGAAATCGCGCAACCCGCGCGTGGTCATCACGTCGAGGCCGTTGGTCGGTTCGTCGAGGATCACGTTCATCGGATCGTGGATCAATGCGCGCGCGATCGCGGTCTTGGTGCGCTGGCCTTGCGAAAAGCCTTCGGTTTGCCGATCGAGGAAATCGTCCATGTCCAGCGCTTTCGACAGTAACGCGGTGCGCTCTGCAATCTCGCTATCCGGCATCTGGTGCAGGCGACCGAAGTAGGCGATGTTCTCGCGCGCAGTCAGGCGTTTGTACACGCCACGCGCGTCGGGCAACACACCAAGCCGGCGACGCACCGCTTCGGCATCGCGCACCGAATCGAAACCATCCACGCTCACGTTGCCTGGTTCGGGTTTCATCAGCGTGTAGAGCATGCGCAACGTGGTGGTCTTGCCGGCACCGTTAGGGCCGAGCAGGCCGGTAATTTCGCCGTCTTTCGCGATGAAACTCACGTCGTCCACCGCAACGACCTTGCCGGTCTTGCTGGCGAATGCCTTGTGCAGGTTCTGTGCCTCGATCATGTGCGGCTCCTGGATGATCCATTGAGCACGCATGCACTGCGTCGACTTCCGCCTGGCATGAACAGCACAACCCATGCGCCCAGCCCGAACACCGGAATCAGCGAGGCAGCGTGACCAGGCTCGCGCAGCAGTGCGATGCTGCCGGCAAACACGCATGCCACGGCAAGAATCATTGCTGCGATGCTCGGACGGGCTGCGGTTCCATGCAGCCGTGTCGCGAGCGCGTCAGCGGCCAGCAATGCGAGGGCAAGCAAGAGCGTTCCTGCCAGCGCCGACCATGTGGATTGCGCCGATTGCGCTGCGACAATGCCGCAGGCGAGCAGCAGGCTGGGCGCAAGATCGCGGATGATTTTTTGGGTCATGTCAGTCTCCGAAAACAAGTGGAATCGCAAACAAGCGGGTCACGGATCCCATCCGCTGAAACTGGTGAACGGCGGCGGCGGTGTCAGCTTGTCGAGGCAATGCGCATCCAGCGATTTTGCATCGGTAGTGTCGATGAAGTGCGCCATCAACTTGGGCATGCAGCCGACCGGAATCTCGTTGTGGCCCTGTCCGCGCAGGACCAGCAAGCGACCATGGCTGAGGTTCTTCACCACTTGTTCGCCATAGCGCGGCGGCGTGACTGGATCGAATTCGCCTTCGAGGACAAGGATCGGCAAATCGCTCTTGAGCGGCGCATGGAAATCCGGCGGTCGCTGTCCGTGCGGCCATACCGCGCACTGCGCTTTCAATGCATCGACCATCTCGTTGCCAAGCACGCCATTCGCGTAGGCAGGATCGGCTTTGAGTCCATCCGCATCTTCGGTGCAGATCACCGACAGCTGCATGCCGGCGGCCATCGATTCGCCAAGGTCGCCGGCGATCAGCTTGGCTTGCGCCATCAGCGGCGCATAGCGGCCCTTGGATGCTTCCGACAAGGTCAATGGCAAGGTCGCGGCGGCGATCGGAAGGTAGGCATACATCCGCGCAACCATCGCCACGTGCCCGCGCGTGAGGGTGTCCTGTTTTTCCTCGCCGGTTGTCGGATCGCGGTAGCTGACAGCAACCGGATTTGCCTTGAGCTGCGCGAGCAGGGCGGCGAGGTTGACGCGTGGATCGCCCATGCGCTCGATGCAATGCGGCGTCTTCGTGCATTGCTCGAACGTCAGCACCAATGCATCGTCGAGGTTGCGCGCGAACTCGTTGCCGAGAACCAACTCGTTCGGTACCACGCTGTCGAGCACCACGGTGCGCGTGTTCTTTGGGTAGCGCCGAGCATACTGCTGCGCCACGCGCGTGCCGTAGGAAATGCCGACCAGATTGATTTGCGCCGCGCCGATCGCCTTGCGCACCGCATCAAGGTCCTGGATCGCCTCGGTCGTCGAGTAGAAGCGCAGGTCGGCTTTCGTCGACAAGCTGTCGCGGCAGCGCTCGGTGAAGCGCTGCACCACGGCGGGATCGTCCGAGCTCTGCTCATCGACGCTACTCTTGTCGCCCTCGCTGTTCTTGCAGGCCAGCGGATTGGACGCACCGGTGCCGCGTTGGTCGACCAGGATCACGTTGCGTTTCTTCAGCGTCTCCTCGAATGCGGGCGCGATGCCCGGGTACGAATCCAGCGCCGATTGCCCCGGCCCGCCTGCAAGCATGAACACCGGATCAGGCGCATCGCCGCTACGCGCGGGAACCCAGGCGATCGCGAGTGCGATCTTGCGACCACTCGGATGCGCGTAGTCCTCGGGAACCATGAATTGCGTGCATTGTGCGGCGACCGTCGAAGTCGCGAGTTTCGGCGCCAGCGTGCACGGCGTGAAACCCAGCGAGCCGAGCTTGCGTGGAGTCACCGGCTCGGCATTCGTGACGGACGCCGCATGCGTTGCATGCGTGTTGGAGGCAGGCTTGAAATACGCGTAGCCGATCCAGGCGAGGACGCCAACGGCGAGCACAATGCGCAGGATGTTTCGTTTGTCCACGGTTCAATCCTTCTCTGGTACGAAAATCGATTCAATCGATGATCGGAACAACTTCGCGATACGAAACGCCAACGGCAAACTGGGAGCGTACTTGCCGGTTTCAATGGCATTGACGGTTTGTCGCGACACATCCAGCCGTTCGGCAAGATCGCCTTGCGACCAGGCATGCTTGTCGCGTAATTCGCGCAGGTGGTTCTTCATTCGCAACCCACGCCGCCGTAGCGTTTGCGGAACACCATGCTTGCGATTCCGTACGACATGCACAACGCCGGAAACACCCAGATCAGAATGTCACCATCGAGATGGATGGCTCCTGCTGCAGCCAGAAAACCGCCGAGCATGCTCAACGCGGCAACCACACCAGTTGCGATGCTCAGTGCCATCAGGTGCAGGCGCTGCTGCAGTTCATCGCTGCTCATCACGCGTTTCGCCATCAACCACAGCAAGACGATCACTGGCAGCGTGGGTACAAGTGCCAGCACGATTTTCAACGGCAAGCTGGCCGCACCGCGCGCATAAGGCCACTCAAGGAACATGAAGACGACGTACAGCGACATCAACAACACTGAGTGTCGGCGATATTGTTTTTCGGTGTAACGCTGCATCGGAACCCCTCAAGCACATGTCAAGCAACCTTGACAGACGCAGTCTAGGAAGCGCCGACTCACTTGTCAAGCGTGCTTTACAAGCTCAGGAAGGAATCACCACGCACATAGCGTAATGGCAGACGCGATGAATCTATTTGCTGCTGACGTATTTCTCGCGGCGAATGTGCGGTATTGCGAGCCCCAGTGTCTTCAACGCGTCGAAGCAGGTGTCGACCATCACCGGATTGCCGCAGAGATAGGCGATATCGGTTTCGCCATTGGGCATGAACTCGGGCAGCGCATCTTGCACGTAACCTTTGCGTGCATCCGGATGCGGGTTATCGGGCAACTCTCGCGAGAAACACGGCACGAAGCGAAAGCCCGGATGAGCATGTGCGAACGCATAAAAATCGTCGGCGTAAATCAACTCTTCGGGCCGGCGCGCGCCGAACAGCAACACGACTTCGATGCCGCGCTCGGCCATCAATTTGTCGATCTTCGGCAACATCGCGCGGTATGGGGTGACGCCGGTACCGGTGCCGATCAGCAAATAGCGCTGGTTGGCATCGGCGGGCATCAGGCAGAAACGACCGTACGGTCCACTCGCATCGATGCAGCCACCGATCTCCAGCGACTCGAACAACTTCGTCGCTGCGCCACCCTGCACATAGCTCACCGCGATTTCCACCGTATCGCCTGCGCCGATCGTGTGATCGTGGATGGTCGCCAGCGAATAACTGCGCTTTGTCGCAGTGCCGTCGTCGTAATGGAAATGCACCTGCACGAACTGGCCGGGAACGAAATCCAGCGGCGTGCCGTCGTCGCGCGTGAAGGCGAGATGGCGCACGGTCGGGGCGAGCATGCGGCTCGACAGCAGTTTCAACGGGAAATGGACAGCCACGAATCCTCAACACAGTGTTGCCGCGATGGACGCGGCCGGCCCGATATACTAACGGCCCAGCGCGGACTTTGCTCTGGCCGCGCGCACTGGACGCCCATGACCGACCATCCGCAGCAAGCCACGCCAGCCTTGCAAGTCACCGACTTGCGCAAGACCTACGCGACCGGCGTGGAAGCACTCAAGGGTATTTCGCTCAACGTGCAGCCCGGCGATTTCTTCGCCCTGCTCGGCCCCAACGGCGCCGGCAAATCCACCCTGATCGGCATCGTCAGCTCGCTGGTGAACATGACCTCCGGCAGTGTGCATGTGTTCGACATCGATCTCGCCGCGCACCGCAGCGAAGCGATGCGCCAGATCGGGCTGGTGCCGCAGGAAATCAACTTCAACATGTTCGAGAAGCCGCACGACATCTTGGTGACTTACGCCGGTTTCTACGGTGTGCCGCGTGCGGAAGCCATCGTTCGCGCGGATGAGGAGCTGGCTCGCGCCCAACTCACCAACAAGGCGCACATGATCTCGCGCACGCTCTCTGGCGGCATGAAACGACGATTGATGATTGCGCGCGCGATGATGACGCGACCGAAGCTGCTGATCCTCGACGAACCCACTGCTGGCGTGGACATCGAAATCCGCCGTGGGATGTGGAAGACCCTCAAGGAGGTTAACGCCGCTGGCACCACCGTCATCCTCACCACCCATTATCTTGAGGAAGCCGAGAGCCTGTGCCGCAACCTGGCAATCATCAACCACGGCCAGATCATCGAACAGGGTCCGATGAAAGCGCTGCTGGCCAAGCTCGACGTGGAAGGCTTCCTGTTCGACATCGATGGCACGCTGCCATCCACGTTGCCGCAGATCGATGGCGCGGTGATGACTGCCAGTGACGACCACACCATTGACCTCGACATGCCGCGCGCGATGGATCTCAACCGCGTGTTCGCGATCCTCGGCGATGCCGGCATCCGTGTACGCTCGATGCGCACCAAGTCGAACCGACTGGAAGAATTGTTCGTGCGCCTGACCGGCGAAGACGATCGCGCGGGCAACGGAGCAACCCCATGAATGCCATCGCCCAGACCTTGCCGACAAGTCCGATGCGCGCCAACTGGATTGCCCTTGGCACCGTCGCCCGCCGCGAAGTCGCGCGCATCCTGCGGATCTGGGCGCAGACGCTGGTGCCGCCGGCGATCACCGCGACCTTGTACTTCCTGATTTTCGGCCGCCTCATCGGCAGCCGCATCGGCGCGATGAACGGCATCAGCTACATGCAGTTCATCGTGCCCGGACTGGTGATGATGAGCGTGATCCAGAACGCCTACGGCAATATCAGTTCGAGTTTCTTCAGTGCGAAATTCGGCCGCCACGTCGAGGAACTGCTGGTCAGTCCGATGCCGAACTGGGTGATCCTCGGTGGCTACGTCGCCGGCGGCGTGCTGCGCGGGGTGATGGTAGGTACGATCGTGCTGATCATCGCGATGTTGTTTACGCCAGTTCACATGCCGCACCCGCTGGTGATGCTCACTACGGTCCTGCTGGGCGCGACAATCTTTTCGCTCGCCGGTTTCATCAACGCGGTGTACGCAAAAAAGTTCGACGATGTCGCCATCGTGCCAACCTTCATCCTCACCCCGCTCACCTATCTCGGCGGCGTGTTCTATTCGGTCAAGCTGCTGCCGCCCTGGGCCGAATCAGCGACCCATGCGAATCCGATCTTCTACATGGTCAACGCCTTCCGCTTTGGCCTGCTTGATGTCAGCGACGTGCCGTTGTGGGTGGCATACGCATTGATGCTCGGATTCACCATCGCGCTGTCGGGATTGGCGTTGTGGCTATTGAAGCGCGGAGTTGGTTTGCGTTCGTGAGGCAACCGGGGCCGGCGCGCCTGGAGGGGTGAGGAAGGGTGCTTTCGAGCCATTGGCTCGTACCCGGACGAACGCCATCAGGCTTGGCCTGATGGCCGGCAATCACGACAAAGCGCCATCCGGAAGATGGCGCGCCTGGAGGGATTTGAACCCCCGACCAATGGCTTCGGAAGCCACTACTCTATCCAGCTGAGCTACAGGCGCCTAGGCGCGTATTGTAGCGGTGCGCGCTGCGGCCGTGTATGCCATCACGCATGCGGGGTCGTGTATGCAGGGACAGCCTTAACGCGGGCACAGCTACCATGCCCCGAATTCCTTGATGGCTTTGCATGGACCAGAACCCAGCCAAACTGCGCATCCTGTTGATCGAGGACCAGCGATCGTTGGCGGAAAACCTGTGGGAGTTTCTCGAGGTCCGTGGGCATGTGATGGATCACGCGGGTGATGGGGTGACCGGCCTGCAGCTCGCGCTGGACAATACTTATGAAGTCATCGTGCTGGACATCGGCTTGCCCCGGATCAATGGCATCGAGGTGTGCAGGCGCTATCGCGCCCAGGGTGGCACGGCTCCGATCCTCAAGCTGACCGCGCGCGACCAGTTGGACGACAAATTGCTTGGGTTCGAGTCCGGGGCCGACGATTACATGACCAAGCCCTTCGCCATGCGGGAACTCGAGGCGCGAATCCACGTTTTGCATACGCGGCAGCAGCGGCAATCGCCCGCAATCCTGCATGTCGCCGACCTTGCGCTGGACATCACAGCTCGCTACGCCACCCGGCAAGGCCAGTTGTTGAACATCTCGCCAGCCGGTTATCGCTTGCTTGAAGTGCTGATGCGCAAATCGCCGCACGTCCTGTTGTATGCAGAGTTGGCGCAGGCGCTGTGGGGTGATGCCGATCACGATCCGGCGCGCTTGCACACCCACGTCTCGCTGCTGCGCACAGCGGTCGATCGTCCGTTCGATCAACCGCTGATCCTGACTGTCCACGGCTTCGGATACCGCCTTGTTCCGCCTGCTGCCACGTAAGACGACCCTGCGCATGCGCGTGGTGCTGTGCTGCGCCGCGCTCGGCGGCGTCGTCGGCATTTTCCAGGCGTTCGTCGCCGAGGCGATCTCGGAGCGCGACGAACGCCTGCTGATCAACGAAGAAATGACCGCCGAGATTGGAGTCCAGATCGCCCAGCACGGGGCGGATCCGGATGCACGATTGCCACGCAGCGCATGGAAGAGCCTGTACATCGATCGCCCCGGACAAGCACCGACATCGCCGCCTGAACTTCGTTCGCTGGCACCTGGTATCCACGAACTGGACGATCTCGAGGACAGCGATCGCTTCGCGGCAATCCGCATTGCACCGATTGGCCGGGTGACGATGGTTGCCGGCCTGCCGAACTCGCCAGCACGCGAGCGCCGTTTTGCCGAGGAGTTGCTCGCAATGATCCTGCTGGGCAGCCTGCTCGGCGCATGGCTTGGACGCATGCTCGCGAGCAACATGATCGCGCCGGTGCTGCGGCTCTCGCATGAAGTGGACACCTCGGAACAAATCGGGGAATTGCAGCGGATCGCCGACGATCATCGCAGCGACGAAGTCGGAGCTCTCGCTGGTGCCCTGGTGCGCTACCGCACGCGTATGCGCACGGCGATTGAACGGGAAATCCTGTTCTCGGCCGATGCCAGCCACGAGTTGCGCACGCCGCTGACTGTGCTGCAGAGCGGGCTCGACCTGATGCACGAATGCGCGGGCGTAACGACTGTCGCCCAGCGTCGGATCGCCCGCATGCAACGCGGCGCAGCCGAGATGTCCACGTTGCTCGATGCGCTGCTGTTGATCGCACGTTCCAATGATGCAGCGGATGCGCCACACGCAGCGGTCGAGATCGGCCCCGCGCTTGCATCGGTTGCTTCCGAGTTTCGTGATGAACTCGCCACCGCACAGGTCGAGATCGGCCTGCGTTGCGCGCAGGACGCATGTATCAATGCGCCTCCAGAGTTGTTGCGCGTGGTGTTGCGCCTGTTGTTCAGCAGCATCGCCAATGGCGCTTACGGATCGCACTTGCGGATCGATGCAGATGCGCATCACATCGCGCTGACTTCAACAGATGGCGTGTCGCAAGCCCTTGAAGAGAATGACGGGCATGACTCGAATCCAGCAAGCGCGGATGCACTACGTTCCGACCAGAACGGCGGAACCGGCATGCTGCGTCGGTTGTGCCAACGCTACGGCTGGTCGCTTGAATTCGGGCACGACCAGAGCCTGCCGGCATTGTTGTTCATCCGCATCTGGTCGCCAGATGCCATCCTGCCGGAATGACGGCATGAAATACCTGCATGCCCCATCAAGAGATTGGCTTAACACGCTGCGCCGCATCCTTTTTGGGTAAACGCAATCGCCCGCAGGCGCGCGTAACGCATCACAACCTATCAAAGTGGACAACGATGCATCTGGAGATCCTCGATCTCGATGGTTCGGTGCACAACCACGCGCTGGAAGCGACGCCGTCGCGCTGGCAGTCCGTGCGTGTTCTCGACCTGCGCGACCTAGCTGCAAAATTGCGCTTGTGGAGTCGTGATCGCACGATCGCCGAAGTGCGCAAACGCCTGCACGATGCGCCGCACAAACCCGACCCGACGCTGACCCTGGTCGGTTCAGGCGACTACCACCACCTCACTCCGTTATTGCTCGAGCGGGCGCGCGAGCCGGTGACCGTGATCCATTTCGACAACCATCCCGATTGGGTGCGGCTTGCGCCGCGTTGGCATTGCGGTTCGTGGGTGAACCAGGCCTTGCGCCTGGAACATGTCGCACGAATCATCACCATTGGCCCATGCAGCGACGACCTGGTCTGGCCTGAACTCAAGGGTGGCAACCTGCGCGCACTTGCGTCCGGCAAACTGCGGATCTTCCCCTGGTCGCATGCGCCATCGCGCGTGTTGCGACGGATGGCCGACGGCGCATCCTACCGCTGCACATCGCGGCATCTGGTCTGGAACAACCTGGCCGATATGAGCTCAGTGGATGCTGCACGCACCATCCTCTCGCAGATCGACACGGCCGCAATCTGGCTCACCATCGACAAGGACGTGCTGCCCGAGCATGAAGCCGTGAGCAACTGGGATCATGGGCAGATGCCGCTACGCGCGATCATCGACTTGATCGAGGCAATCGGACGCAAGCACAACATCGTGGGCGCAGACATCTGCGGCGAATACGCGACTCCGGATTTTCCGAATGCGCTCAAGCGCTGGGAAGTGCGGCGCGACCAGCCCCGGCGTGCGCCACCCGATGCGGCTGCGCTTGAACGCAACGCCGAGGTCAATCGCCAACTGTTGTCCGCCATCCAGAGGGCGGCACGCGCATGCTGATCTTCCTGCTATTGCTGGGTTCAGTGGCTTGCGATGTGATGGGGCAGGTCAGCTTCAAGCTCGGCATGTCCGGGAACTACACCGGGCCCGGCGGCGTCGTGGGCTTCTTCCGCAGGCTGGCCGGATCGCCATGGATCGGCGTGGGCATCGCCGTGTATGCGTTCGAATTCCTGTTGTGGTTCGCTGCGTTGTCGTTGGCGCCATTGAGTTTCGCCTTCTCATTTGCTGCGCTGTCGTACTGTGGCGTGGTATTGGCAAGCAGGGTGATTCTCAAGGAGCACGTCAGCGCACGCCAATGGCGCGCGACCTGCACCATTGCGGTGGGCGTCGCCCTGGTGTGCTGGCCGCAGATTCACTGGCCGCCATTCCAATGACCAACTCCCCAACCACAACCTTTGCCACGCAAACCAGCATGAGAGCGCAACGCCAGCCATGATGAAATCCAGCGAGTTCTTCCTGCCCGGCGGCCGCGATGGCGTGTTGCTGATCCATGGCCTGACCGGCACGCCCGCCGAGATGCGCTTCGTCGGCAAAGGGCTGCATCGCGCAGGCTACAGCGTCCTGGGCATGCAGCTCGCCGGACATTGCGGCGACGAGGATGACTTGCTCGCCACCGGCTGGCGCGACTGGTATTCCAGCGTCACCGAAGCCGCCGATCGCCTTGCGACACAGGTGGACCGGATCTTTGTTGGTGGCCTGTCGATGGGAGCGCTGCTCGCATTGAAACTCGCCGCGGAACGGCCCACGCAGGTCAGTGGCCTGGCGTTGTACGGCACCACTTTCGCCTACGATGGCTGGACGATTCCGCAGATCGCGAAACTCTCGTTCCTGCTGCCGTTGGCGATACGGCTCGGCATCGGCCGCAAGCGGCGCTTCATGGAAAAGCCGCCGTACGGCATCAAATGCGAACGCGTCCGCCAGCGCATCGCCGGAAGCATGCTGGAAGGCGACAGCGCGGCGGGTGGACTGCCGGGCAATCCCTGGCCGTCACTTGCCGAGTTTTATCGCCTGTCCACGCGCGTGCGCAAACAACTCGATCAGGTCCGCGCGCCATGCCTGGTCGTGCATTCCGCCAACGACGACATCGCCAGCGTGCGCAATGCGCGGATCGTCGAGCGCAACGTCGATGCCGAGGTCGAAACCATGCTGCTGCACAACAGCTACCACATGGTCACCGTGGATCAGGAACATCGCGAAGTGATTGCGCGGTCGGCGAGTTTCTTTTCGCGCTGCACCGGTGCCGGCAACGAATCCATGCATGGCGAATCGCCAGCGTTGCTGGCCGTCTGAGGAACCGATGCCGTGGAACTCGTCGTGGCCAACTCGATCACAGCGTTCGGCATCGACGAATGGAACCGCCTGTTTCCCGGTGAGCTCGAAGACTGGTCGTATTACCGCGCAACTGAACGTTCGCGCTTGTCGGGTTTCTCGTGGTTGTATTTTGGGGTGCGCGACGGCTCCGAATTGCGCGCTGTGATTCCTGCCTTCGTGACCGATTACCGATTGGACACCACGCTCGATGGCGGCCTGCGCCGCGTCGTCGCATTGCTGGCGCGTGCCATGCCGGCGTTGTTGCGTCCGCGGATGCTGGCGCTGGGTTCCCCGGTGAGCGAGTCCTGTCATGTGGGTTTCGCGGCGAACAGCACGCCTGCGGAACGCATGCGCATGCTGGCAGTGATACTCGATGGCTGCGAAAACCACGCAGCAACGCAGCAAGCGCGCCTGTTCGCCATCAAGGACGTGACGGATGCGCAATCGACCCTGTGGGAACAGGCGCTGACTGCACGCGGCATGCGCAGGCAAGCAGGACAGGCGACCGCTGCGCTCGCATTGCCGTATGCGACATTCGACGATTACCTGGCCTCGCTTGGCCGCGCCACCCGCAAGGACATGCGACGAAAACTGCGCACCCGCGCTGCATTGCGGATCGAATGGCGACGCGATCTGGAAGGGATCCGCGAGGAAATCGTGCGGTTGTATCGCAACACGCTCGAGCACGCGGCCATGCAACTCGAGGAACTCACGGCCGACTTTTTCGATAACGTGCTGAACGAACTCGTTGGTCGGGCATCCTGTGTCTGCTACTGGCTTGGCGACGCGCTGGTCGCATTCAACCTTGTCTTGCACGATGGCGCTCGGTTGATCGACAAGTACATCGGCATGGATTACCGACACGTGCGCACGCTGAACCTGTACTACGTGAGCTGGATGGAAAATGTGCGCTACGCGATCGAGCACGGCATTCCGGTCTACCAGAGCGGGCAGGGACTGCCGGAGGAAAAGCTGCGCATGGGCAGCATCCTCACGCCGAACTGGCTGTGGTACCGGCATCGCAACCGCCTGATCGACGGAACGATGAAAACAGCCGAACATGCATTGGGCCTGCATCGGGCCGCAAGCGTGATCGGCACAGGAACGCGCCAGGTGCGCGCATGAACGTCACGCATGCAGGACATCCTCCACGCAGGATGTTGTTGCTTGCATGGACCGCGCTGGTCACTGTGGAAGTGCTGACCCAGTTGTCATTGCACTTCGCCGGCGCGGCCACCGGCGGCTTTGACTTTTCTGTGCATGCGTTTGCCCTCGCCGTCTCCTCGCTCTGGTTGTGGATTGCCATCACCAGCTACTGCGTCTGTTTCATCTTGTGGATGCTGATCCTTCGGCATTCCGATCTTTCGCGCGCCTTTCCGACCAGCGCGATCGTTTTCGTCGCGGTCATGCTGTCGTCGTGGCTGGTGCTGCACGAGCCGATCAGCATCGTGCAAGGCATCGGCGCGATGGTCGTCGTTGCCGGTATCCTTCAACTCGGCCACGATGGCGGCACGACGCAACCAGAACTGTCGCCCGTCGCCGTACCAACGCAGGCCCCCACGGAGTAGCCCATGGACAATACACAAGAAACGGTTTTCGCGATCATCGCCAAGGAAGCGCATATCCCGGTCGAGAAGATCACCCTTGAATCAACGCTCAAGGATCTCGAAATCGACTCGCTCGACATCGTGCAGATCATCTTCGAGCTGGAAGACCGTTTCAGCATCACCCTGCCTGATCGCGATCCGACGGTGGATACCGAAAGCGTGCGCGGACTGGTCGCAGCGGTCGAGCGGCTGGTTGCCGAAAAGGCGGCCTCGCCCGCAACGACAGCCAACCCGACATCCTGACGGAGACTGCAATGCGGCGTGTCGTCATCACCGGCATGGGCTCGATCAGCGCGCTGGGCCACGATGCCACCGCGTGTTGGCAGGCGATGCGCGAGGGTCGCAGCGGCATCGCCACGATCATGGCGGTGCAAGCCGAACTGCTCAAGGCGCCCATCGCAGCCGAGGTGCGAGGCTTCGATCCATTGCAGCATTTCGACGAAAAAAAACTCGTGCTGCTTGATCGTGTTTCGCAATTCGCATTGGTCGCAGCGCGCGAAGCGGTGGCGCAATCGGGCATCGATTTCCGCGCCGACGGTTTTGGCGACAACACGGCCTGCATCATCGGTACCGGCGTTGGCGGCGAGAACACCAACGACCAGGCGTCGCGGCGGCTGTATGCGGACAACAATCCGCGCCTGCACCCGCTGACCATCGTGCGCCTGATGGCGAACGCGCCAGCCAGCCAGGTCAGTATCGAATTCGGTTTGCGCGGCCCGGCGTTTGCCGTCACGAGTGCCTGCGCATCGGCCAACCACGCGATGGCACAGGCCTTCCACATGGTGCGCTCAGGCGTGGCGAACGCGGCCGTCACCGGCGGCAGCGAAGCCTGCATCACTTACGGTGTTGCACGGGCGTGGGAATCGATGCGCGTGCTCGCCGACGACACTTGCAGGCCATTCTGCAGGCAACGGCGCGGACTGGTCCTCGGCGAAGGCGCTGGCATCTTCGTGCTTGAAGAATACGAACATGCGCGTGCACGCGGAGCGACGATCCTCGCCGAGTTTGCTGGCGCCGGCATGTCGTCGGATGCCGCCGATATCGTGTTCC
>JBDSVN010000025.1:0-6103 GCA_039927175.1 Lysobacteraceae bacterium
CGGTGTATAGGCCGCAGATCACCACGGTGATGTCGATCCTGCACCGCATCACCGGCGTGATCCTTTCCGTCGGTGCGTTCGGTATCGCGTGGTGGCTGCTCGCGGTCTCGGCCAGCCCTGAGCGCTATGCGCAGTTCACCGGTCTCGCTGGCTCGCTTCCGGGCAAGATCGTGCTGGCCGGTTTCAGCTATTGCCTGATGTATCACCTGCTCAATGGCATCCGCCACCTGTTCTGGGATGCGGGCAAGGGTTTCGAAATCAAGCAGTTCTACGCTTCGGGCTGGACGGTAGTGTTGTTGTCGTTCGTCTTCACCGGCTTGCTGTGGATGTTGGCGCTGAGCCATGGAGCTGCCGCATGAGCATGCCGATCAATGATCCCACCAACATGCGCGATCCACTCGCGCGCGCCCGCGGTCTTGGCTCGGCACATGGCGGAGTGCATCACTGGTGGGTGCAGCGGGTGACTGCGGTCGCACTGGCGATTCTCTCGCCGTGGTTCGTTTGGCTGCTGGTGTCGCTGATCGGAGCCGATCAGGACGTCGTGCGCGCGACCATCGCCAATCCGCGTTACGCCTTGCCCCTGCTTGCCTTCGTGATCGCCCTGTTCTGGCACGCCAAGCTTGGTGTGCAGGTGGTGATCGAGGATTACGTCGAAACGCGCTGGCTGGAAATTGCCTCGCTGCTCGCGCTGAACTTTGCCTGCGTACTCGGCGCGCTGGCCTGCTCCTTCGCGATCTTGCGCATGGCATTGTCGGCCTGACGTTCATAGCTTGACGCCAGTCAGCAACTCGCAACCATTTTTTAATCTGGGTCTCACATGACGACTGCGTACAAAATCACCGAACACCAGTTCGACATGGTCGTGGTCGGCGCCGGTGGCGCCGGGTTGCGCGCCACCTTCGGCTTGGCCGCCAAAGGCCTCAACACCGCTTGCATCACCAAGGTGTTCCCCACGCGTTCGCACACGGTGGCTGCGCAAGGCGGCATCTCGGCCGCGCTCGGCAACATGGGCGAGGACGATTGGCGCTGGCACTTCTACGACACGATCAAGGGCGGCGACTGGCTTGGCGACCAGGATGCAGTCGAATACATGTGCCGCAACGCGATGGCGGCAGTGATCGAACTCGAACACCAGGGCGTGCCGTTCACACGCACCGAGGAAGGCAAGATTTACCAGCGCCCGTTCGGCGGCATGACCACGCATTACGGCGAAGGCACTGCGCAGCGCACCTGTGCCGCCGCCGACCGCACCGGCCACGCGATGCTGCACACGCTGTACCAGCAAGCGCTCAAACACGATGCACAGTTTTTCGTCGAATACTTTGCGCTCGACCTGATCATGGATGCCGACGGTGCATGCAAGGGCGTGCTGGCACTGGACATGTCCGCCGGCGAACTGCACCTGTTCCGCGCGCATGGCACTGTGCTCGCGACCGGCGGCTACGGCCGCGCCTATTTCTCCTGCACGTCGGCGCATATCTGCACCGGCGATGGCAACGCCATGGTGCTGCGCGCCGGCCTGCCGCTGCAGGACATGGAATTCGTGCAGTTCCATCCGACCGGCGTCTACGGTGCCGGCATGTTGATCACCGAAGGCGTGCGCGGCGAAGGCGGAATCCTGCGCAATTCCGAGGGTGAACGCTTCATGGAACGTTACGCGCCGCATGCGAAGGATCTGGCTTCGCGCGACGTGGTATCGCGTGCCATGACGCTGGAGATTCGCGAAGGCCGCGGCGTGGGCGAGAAGAAGGACCACATTTTCCTGCACCTCGATCACCTGGATCCGAAGGTGATCCACGAAAAGCTCCCGGGCATTGCCGAGACCGCGAAAATTTTCGCCAATGTCGATGTGACCAAGCAGCCGATTCCGGTGCTGCCGACCGTGCACTACAACATGGGCGGTATCCCGACCAATTACCACGGTGAAGTCGTGACGTTGAAGGACGGCAATCCCGACAGCATCGTGAGCGGTTTGTATGCCATTGGCGAAGCGGCCTGCGTGTCGGTGCACGGCGGTAATCGCCTCGGCTCGAATTCACTGCTGGACTTGGTGGTATTCGGGCGCGCGGTCGCCAATCGCTGTGCGGAGACGATCAAACCCGGACAGTCGCACACGACGCTGCCGAGTTCGGCCTGCGATGCCTCGCTCGCCAACCTCGACAAGCTCCGCAATGCGAATGGTTCGACGTCCACGGCGCAGATCCGCGACGCGATGCAGCGCGACATGCAGAACCATGCCGCGGTATTCCGCACTGGCGAAACGCTGGATGAGGGCGTCACCAAGATCATCGAGGTGGCCAAGTCCTTCGCCAATGTGCGCGTGAGCGACCACTCGCTGGTCTGGAATTCCGACCTGATCGAAACCCTGGAACTGCAGAACCTGCTCGGCCAGGCCCAGGCAACCATGGTATCGGCGGCGAACCGAACCGAATCGCGCGGCGCGCATGCGCGCGAGGATTTCAAGGATCGCGATGACGTGCACTGGCTGAAGCATTCGCTGTGCTGGGTCGATGCACAGCACCAGACCCGCATCGACTACCGTCCCGTGCATCTGAACACGCTCACCGACGACGTGACTTCGGTGCCGCCGAAGCCCAGGGTGTACTGAGCCATGACCGAATTTCGCCTTCCCAAGAACTCCCGTATCGGCAAAGGCAAACGCTTCGCTGCTCCAGCCGGTAGCAAACAAATACGTTCGTTCAAGATCTATCGCTGGAATCCGGACGACGGCCAGAATCCGCGCACCGATACCTACGAAGTCGATCTCGCCAAATGCGGGCCGATGGTTCTCGATGCGCTGATCAAGATCAAGAACGAGATCGACCCGACGCTCACCTTCCGACGTTCCTGTCGCGAAGGCATTTGCGGCTCGTGTGCGATGAACATCGACGGCGTCAACACGCTGGCGTGCACGCGCGCCATCGAGGATTGCGGCAAGGCCGAGGTGCCGATCTATCCGCTGCCGCACATGCCGGTGGTGAAGGATCTGGTTCCAGACCTCACCCATTTCTACGCGCAGTACGCCTCGATCAAGCCGTGGATACGCACCCAGAGCGCGCCACCGCCGGATCGCGAGCGACTGCAATCGCCCGAGGAGCGCAAACGCCTCGATGGTCTGTATGAATGCATCCTCTGCGCCTGCTGCTCGACGGCCTGCCCGAGTTACTGGTGGAACGGCGACCGCTATCTCGGTCCCGCGATCCTGCTACAGGCCTACCGCTGGATCGCCGACTCGCGCGATGAAGACACCGGTGCACGGCTCGATGATCTCGAAGATCCGTTCAAACTCTACCGCTGCCACACCATCATGAATTGCACGCGCACCTGCCCGAAGGGATTGAATCCTGCCAAGGCCATTGCGGAGATCAAGAAGCTGATGCTGCAGCGACGTGGGTGAGCTGGCGCGTTGGCGAGCCATTGGCTCGCGCGCAAGCGAACGCACGGCCATGGATGGCCGGGCCGGGCGATCCGAAGTGCAGCCGTTGCGCCATGGATGGCAACCGCAAGAACATCCGAAGCAGAACCACGGCCCAAACATGGCGCGTTGGCGAGCCATTGGCTCGCGCGCCAGCGAACGCACGGCCATGGATGGTCGGGCCGGGCGATCCGAAGTGCAGCCATTGCGCCATGGACGGCAACCGCAAGAACATCCGAAGCACCACCGTGGCCCCCCGGAAACGACACGCATGGATGAATCCGAAATCCCGCGCCTGCGCTGGCGTTGCCGTCGTGGCATGCGCGAGCTTGATCTGCTACTGACGCGCTGGCTGGATCGCGGCTATCCAACCTCGGATGCGAGCCAGCGCGCGGCATTCGCGCGCCTTCTTGAATGCGAGGACGATGCCCTGTGGCACTGGTGTATGGGCACTGCAAAGCCAGAAGACAAGGAACTCGATGAGCTCGTCGGGCGCATCTGCAACCTGCCGGCTTGAGTGGCGACGTTCGCGCTGGCTGCCAGCAGCGCTTTTCGTGTTGGCCGCTGCTGCAATTGCATCGTTATGGCTTTCGGAATTGCCGTTGCTTGCCAGTGCCATCGGCAGTGCCATCGTGTGCGGATACATCGGTTGGCAGTTGCGCCGTGAATGGACGCGATCCGATGGTGTCCTGGCATGGCAGGGCGGCGATACGGATTGGCAGATCGAAAGCAATGGACACATCGAGTCGCTGCGTCATGTCGGCGTGCGTTTTCGCGGCAGCCTGGTCGTGCTGACGCTTGCCGACGCTAACGGCAAGCAACGCCGATATGCCTGGTGGCCGGATACGCTCGATGCGCGCGGACGTCGCGCCTTGCGACTCGCGATCAGCGTCAAGGAATCCATCACGCCTACGCAACCAACGCTGGCACAATAGCGCATGTTCAAACCACTCTCGCTCGCCATCGGCCTGCGCTACACCCGCGCCAAGCGCCGCACCGGCTTCATCTCCTTCATTTCCGGCGTCTCGATTCTCGGGATCGCGGTTGGCATGGTCGCGCTGATCACCACCATCGCGGTAATGACTGGCTTCCAGGAGGAATACCGTACACGCCTGCTCAGCATGGTCGCGCATGCGACGATCAGCGGGGTCGGCGAATCGCTGCCGGATTGGCAGGACGCCGTGAAAATGGCGCACCGGGACAAGCGCGTGATCGGTGCGGCGCCGTACGTCGAACGCGAAGCGATGCTGCAGGGGAATAGCGATCAGGGCGCGTTGTTGCGTGGCGTGCTGCCAGAGCGCGAAAACGAAGTGTCTGTTCTCTCGAAAAAAATGATCGCCGGCAAGCTGTCCGACCTGAAGCCTGGGCAATTCGACATCATTCTCGGAAAGGAACTCGCGCTCGAACTCGGCGTCGGTATCGGCGACAAGATCACCGTGCTGGTAGCTGAAGGCAACGTCACGCCGATCGGATTCATCCCGCGTGCGAAGGCTTTCAAGGTTGTCGGTATCTTCGAGGCCGGCATGCAGGAATACGATGTCGGCCTTGCGGTGACGCACATGCAGGATGCGCAGAAGTTGCTGCGCATGGGCGATGGCGTGACCGGCGTGCGCCTGAAACTCACCGACATGTGGAAGGCATACAGCGTCGCGGAGGATCTTGCGAACCGCATGGGTGGCCTCTATCGCGTGCGCGACTGGACGCGCGACAACGCCAACATGTTCAGCGCGCTGAAGATGGAAAAGACGATGATGTTCGTGTTGCTGGTGCTGATCATTGGCGTGGCGGCGTTCAACTTGTTGTCGTCGCTGGTGATGGTGGTGACCGACAAGCAGGCTGACATCGCGATCCTGCGCACGCTTGGCATGCGACCAGGCGCAATCATGCGCGTGTTCATGGTGCAGGGTTGCGTGATCGGCACGCTAGGCGTTGCGCTTGGTGTTGCTGGTGGGGTGGCACTCACCAAAAATCTCGACGCCATCGTTGGCGTGATCGAACGCTTGACCGGCATCGAGGTGATGCCGGCCGACGTGTACTACATCAGCGGCTTGCCGACGCGACTCGAATGGAGCGATGTCGGCACGATTGCTGCGGTTGGACTGCTGCTGTGCTTCCTCGCAACCCTGTATCCGGCATGGCGCGCTGCGCGCATCGATCCGGCGAATGCATTGCGCTATGAATAATTTCGATTGGGAAATTGAAAACAGAAATCCGCTTGGCCACGACGCCGTAATTCGATGTCAAGGTCTTGCCAAAATCTATTCCGAAGGGGAATTAGTCACTCCTGTTTTTGAAAGTATCGACTTGACAGTCTTCCGTGGCGAACGTGTGGCAATAGTTGGTGCGTCTGGCGCTGGGAAAAGCACGCTTTTGCATCTTCTGGGTGGTCTTGACTCATGCACTACAGGAGATGTGTGGATCGAAGCGGAACTATCAAACGCAACTGCTTGTTGGAATATGGCGGCACTTTCGGAAAATGCGCGCGGCGACTTGCGCAATCGCGCGCTCGGTTTCATCTACCAGTTCCATCATCTGTTGCCGGAATTCACTGCGCTCGAAAACGTGATGATGCCGTTGTTGATTCGCGGTGGCGTGCGAAAGGACATCGAACAATCCGCGCGCAACCTACTGGAACGGGTTGGTCTTGCTGCTCGCCTGCAACACAAGCCCGGTGAGCTCTCGGGCGGT
>JBDSVN010000026.1:0-15943 GCA_039927175.1 Lysobacteraceae bacterium
GGTGCGATTGGACAGTCCGGTGAGCGAATCGGTGGTCGCCTGCGCGAGCATCTTGCGGGTCGCGACGCGGCCTTCGTTGACGACCAGGGCGAGCGTCAACGGCAGCACGCCGAGCACGCACAGGTACGAGAGCAACACGACGCTGTCGATCGTCGTCACTGGAGGGGGGAAGCCGCCCAGCCCCATACTGTTGAAGCTCCCGATCAGCACGATGGTCAGGAACACCGCGACAGCTGTGCGCAGGGGCGTGAACCGCAATGCGCTCCAGACAATGACGACGAGCGGAAGACTGGTCAAGCCCAGCGGATAACTACCATTAGACGCCGCGCCCCAGGCCATCAGCAGGAAGCTCAGGACCAGTGCGATGTTCCACACCATCGTCTCGGTTTCCAGCCTGGCGCGGTCGGGGCTGCCGAAACCTGGTGTCGACGTGTTGCGATAGGCAAGCAGCATCAAGGCCGGAGTGATTGCGATCACGCCGAGCAGGTCGCCCATCGCCCAGCGCAACATGGCGTCGATGATCTGGGATTTGTTCACCAAGCCGGAGAACAACATCCCGGCGGTACCGATGGTTGCTCCCGTCAACGACAACAGGATGCCGCCCAGCAACATCCACAGGCCGGAACGAAATTCGGGAAACTCGGGGCGTGGTCGCCTGCGTACCACCCAACCGGCTGCAAGCGGGGCGACGGTATTGGCGAGTATCGAAACCAGCAGGAACGACGCAGGCACATCCTTGCGGATCAGGTAGCCCAGCAGGAGCGCGACCGGCACGAACACAACCCAGCGCAATCCATAGCGCACGACCGCCGCGAAAGCCACGCCGGCTGACGGCCAAAGCAATGCGAAGTCGCCGGATCCGTTCGCGACGCGCGCGGAATACGTCATGCCGGCGAGGTAGAGCCCCACCAGTACGATGAACCTTGTCCCCTGTCGATACGCTTTGCGCACGAACCGAGCTTACCCCTGTGGCGGAATTGCGTCACCCGTATGCGGACGAGCACGTGAAGCGACCACCTGGACGCGACCACTGTCGATCAATTTTTGTTGATGATCATGCAGTTCGCGTGTCATGGCCGGCAATTCGATATCCGTCTTCGAGCGGAACGTCGCCCAGCCATCCCCACCGTGCTGCTTCACCCATTCGAGCGCCGCTTCCGCGATTTCAGCGATCTGTTCCCATCCCGGATTCTGCTGGGCGTTGCGGAGCAGCGAATATTCGGAGAAACCAATCGAGCAGGTCAAGCGATGCGTCGTGCCGTCCTCCATGCCGAAAGCGTGCTCGGCGATTTCATTGCGGATACGGTTGCCAATCAATTCGAGACTCCGACTTGCCATCGGGCGGAAGACCATCAGGAACTGCACGTCGTTCCAGCGCACCAGGTAATCGCCGTTGCGGACCTGCGAGACCAGCACCTGCGCTACCTGCTGCAGCAACTGGTCGCCGACATGACTGCCATGGTTTGCGTTGACTTGCTCCAACCGGTCGATTTCTACCAGCGCGAACAGCAAGATCTGGTTGTATTCGCCGGTGCGCGTGCGTTCGCGATCATAAAACGCCACGTCGTTTGGAATCTGGTTGGCAAGGTAACGTCGGTTGCGCAGGCCGGTGAGAGAGTCGGTCTGGCTAGCCATCTCAAGCCGCGCGTTGGCCGCATTCAATTCCAGCGTTCGCTCTTGCACCTGTCCTTCAAGCTGGATGCGTTGGCGTGCGTGGCGTTGCAACTGATAGCGGAAGCCGGAATAGATCAGTAATCCGATCAGCAACGCGATCAATGCCTGGAACAGCCCGGTTTCCTGGAACCGTGGATGGATACGGAAATGCAACAGCGCCGGTTGGTTGCTCCAGATGCCTGCATTGTTCGCGCCGATCACTTCGAATGTGTAGTTGCCATGTGGCAGGTTGGTGTAGTTCGCGCGGCGTCGCCCCGGATCGTCCAGATCGTGCCAGGCACGGTCGTAGCCGTAAAGCCGGTAGCGCATCTGGATGCTGTGTGGATCCTGGAAACTGGGTGCCGTGAATTCGAAAGCCAGGTCGCGCGCGCCGGAACTGAGTTCGCCTGGCATGTCTGCCACTGGATGCCAGCTGCCATTGTATTCAACACGTTCGATGACGACTTTCGGTGCCAGTTTGTTCTTGACGATGCCGTGCGTGTCCATCGCGACGATGCCGTCACGCGTAGGCAGCCACAACACATGGCCATCAATGTAACCCTTCGACATGCCCGCGCCATTGCAGCAGAAACCCTGTTGCCCGGCGTTGCGGTCGCCGCGCTCGTTGAGCAGCATTTCCCCACGTACTTTCGTGATCTTGCCGTCCACGAACTGCGCGATATCGGCCAACGGTACGCGGCCGATGCCGCGAATTCCCGCAATCCACAGATAGCCGCGGTCGTCCTCGGTCATGAAGAACGCCGCGTTCGCTGCCATTCCCTGTTCCGGGCCGAGTTGCGACCAGCGATGCCCGTCGAACACGTACAGTTGTTCGGAGAACGTACCGAGCGCAATGTTGCCTGATGGCAGTTGATGCAACGCGGTGATGTCGAGGTTGATCGGCAAACCGGTATTCACGCCGACGCGATTGAAGCGTTCGCCATGCATTTCGAAAAGGCCGCCCTGGGTGCCGACCAGCAGGCGACCGTCGCGCAGGCGCTCGATCACGCGCACGCGCATGTCGGCCAGCCCATCGGCTGCGCCGAAACGTTGCAGGCGTTGGTCAGGGAGTCCTTCGTGTTCGAGGTGAAACAGGCCTTCGGTAGTCGGAAACCAGACGCTGCCATCGGGCTCACGCACGATGCCGTTGATCTGCGCACTGGCCATCGGCGCGAAGATTGGCGGCGATTCAAGCTGGCCATCCCGCCAGATCACCAGCCCGCGACGGGTGCCAATCCACAAGCGGTCGGCCTCGGCAAGCAGATTGTAGGCATGCGGATGCGGCAGATCCTTGCCGGGCACGACGACATGGAAATGGCCGTGATCGAAGACGTTCACGCCATCGCTGGTGCCGACCCAGATTGTGTCGTCCGGCGCACGCGACAACGACCAGACCACGCGATCGTTGAGGCCGTCATCGACGCTGTAGCGCAAAGTCCAGCCATTCCACAGTCGCGTCAGCCCGTCGACCTGACTGCCAAACCACAGGTTTCCTTCACGATCCTCGAATGCGCTGGTGACGTTCTTGTAGGTCAGTGGTGGGGCATGGGCAACCGATTCGACCAGCTTGCCATCGCGTAATCGTGCCAGCTTCGCATTGGTTCCGACCCACAGGTTGTGGTCGTGGTCCTCGAACAACGCGCTGATCAGCGAGGTACCGAGTTCGGCATCGCCATCGAACGGCAGCCATGCATCGTCATTGAGCACGAACAAGCCTTGCGACGTGCCCGCCCAGACATGTCCCTGTGCTTCGACCACGCGGGTGACTGCGGCACTGGATTGCCTTGAGGGAAGCGGTATGCGAAGTGAGCGCCCTCCCGCGATGCGCACAACGGCACCGGTCGTGCCGACCCAAATGCCATCGTTGCGTACCAGCAGCGACAGTGCCGGCTTGACCGCATCGCCGTTGTCCAGCAGATGACCATCGACGACGCGCATCACACCATCGGATGTCGCGGCGATGATGGTGTCATCGTCGAGTTGCTCCAACGCGTACACGTCGAGCGCTTGATGCAGTGCGGAATCGTTGGCAGGTACGGCGGCGAAGTGACCGTTCGCATAAACCGCCAGCCCTTTGTAGGTGCCGACCCACAACTTGCCATGGCGATCGACCAGCAACGCGCGGATCCACACGCCCGGAAGTTGCGGATCAGCCATCGGAGTGAAGTTGGTAAAACGCACGCCATCGAAACGCGCGAGGCCACCTTGCGTACCGAGCCACAGGTAACCATCGTGATCCTGCGCGATCGACAACACGCTGATCTGCGGCAAGCCGTCCTGGATCGACCAGTTGTTCGCGACGTATTGGTCGAAGCTCTTGCCCGGATCGAGCGCCCACGCATCGATGCACATGCAACAACCAAGCGCGAGCAGCAGGATCGCCGCAAATCGTGCCGCCATGGAACAGCGTGGGCGTTGCGATCGCATCATCGGCACCGGGTGGACCTGGCTAGAGTCTAACCGCTTGCGTGTGATGCAAGGCAAGCGCCATGCGATTCCATGTCAGCGCGCACCAGGGATCGATACCGGTCCTGCCGGGCCCTGCATCCTGAAAGGGATCGATTCCAGATCCATGCCGCGATTGACCAGTACTGCAAAATGCAGGTGTGGGCCCGAGGAATAACCGGTATTGCCCGAATAGCCAATGCGCTGGCCCGCGCTCACGCGCTCGCCTGGCCGCACCAACGCGCCATCGATCTTGAGGTGTGCGTAGATCGCCATGGTGCCATCGTCGTGGACGATACGAATCACATTCGCGCGTTCGACGTATTTCTCGCGGTTGAGGCCGGCCATGTTGAAATCCGATTCCACCTGCATCACCACGCCTGCACGCGCAGCCAGTACCGGCGTGCCCTCCCCGACGTTGATGTCGATCGCATAACCCGATTGCGCATCGTTGTGGCTGAAGTTGCCATGCCAGCCCTGGTCGATGTGCCATGCATTCGTGTCTACCGGCAACAAATAGGTCACCGACTGCGGGTTCGCGTTCGGATCGCCCGGCACTGCCGACAATTCGAGCTGGAAACCACCGTTGTGCGAGGTATTGATGGGGGAGAGTGTCGATAGCGTGGCGCTTGCGTACGGGCCAAGCAAGGCACGCGAAGGCAGGAACGGCGCAGCGGTGAAGTTGTTGGTCCGGGGCGCGTTCAATTCGACTTCAAGCGGTCCGGCCAGGGTGTTGGTGACCACGGCATCGTAGTGGTCGCCGACCTGATCAACGCGCAGCCGCGCAACAGCTGCCACTTCTGCACGCATCGGGATGACGGTGACCTTCGCAAGCGCAGCCGCTGCATTCTGCGGAGGCTGGTCGGAGAAATGGACCATGCCCTGTGCATCGACCCATCGATACGCATTCGATGCCGGGCAGTTCGCGGCGACGCCTAACGCGGCGACTGCAATCATCGTGTGCAACACCCAACGCGATAGCAACGCCGGTTCGGGTCGATCTGTCAGCCGTTCGAGGAGCGGTATCCGATGCATACAGGTCACGCGTACAGGAGTCAGGGCTGCATTGAATCACAGCGATGCGTGCGGATGGGTGCTCGATCGTGCGGAAGTCGATCGCGCGATTGCGCTGCCCTGCGCATGAAGAAAGCGATCATGCTCAAACAATATATCTCTTCATCAAGATAGAGGTGTTGACAAACGGATTCGGCTCCGGCAGCATCCTCCCCGCAATCCCATCGAGACCGGCTGAGGGACAGGCCCTTTGAAGCCGGGGCAACCGTGACGCGCAAGCGTCCAACGGTGCCAAATCCTGCGGGGACGTTCGCGTCCACCGGAAGATGGGTCGTTCTCGTATTTTGCGCGGGGATGACATCGCATTCTGGACACCGCGCGATCTCGCTGGGGCATGGACCACCAGGAGATTCGCCATGACCCTCGCTTCGCACCCAGCCACCTGCGTCCGTTCCGACGCCGCTTCCATCGAATCCTGCATTGATCATTCCGTTGCATCGGCGATCTCATCGGCACTGCGTGTTGATCACGGTGAATTCGATCTGACCATGTCCTTGCAACACGCCGGATCGCGCAACGTGCACGTGCGTTGGCAGCGCACGGGAAATCCTGATGCGCCAACCGTCGTCGTGCAGGGCGGCATCTCCGCCGACCGCAATGCCGGTTCCACCAATGGCGATGATGCAGGATGGTGGAATGCGCAGATTGGTCACGGTCGCGCGCTCGATCCGGGCAAGCTGCACATCGTCTCGATCGACTGGATCGGTGCTGACGGTCAGCTTGATGCACCGATTGATACGACCGACCAGGCTGACGCGATCGCGGCCACCCTCGATCACCTGGGTATCGCACGCATCGAAGCCTTCATCGGTTGCTCCTACGGCGCTTTGGTCGGGCTGCAATTTGCCGCACGTCAACCGACGCGCTTGAACAAGCTGATTGCCATTGCCGGGGCGCATCGCCCGCATCCGTATGCGAGCGCGTTGCGCGCCTTGCAGCGCAAGGTCGTCGCGCTCGGGCAGTTGCAGTGTGCCGATGAACTCGGACTTTCGATTGCGCGGCAACTGGCGATGCTGACCTACCGCACGCCGGAGGAATTTGCGGAACGTTTCGATGCGGAAGCCATCATCGATGGCACACACGCACGTTGCGCGTCCGAGGATTACCTCGAGCATTGCGGCACCCGTTACGCCGAGCGTTGGTCGCCAACCGCCTTCCTGCGCCTGTCCGAATCAATCGATCTGCATCGCGTCGACCCGGCACGCATCAAGGTGCCGACTACGCTGGTCGCGGTGCATGGCGATCGACTCGCTCCGCCGGAAGACGCGTATGCGCTGGCGGAAAGTATCGACGCAGCCACGCGCGTGCACGTGTTGCGCTCGTTGTATGGGCATGACGCCTTCCTGAAGGATGTCGAGCCGATCGGCGCAATCCTGCGCATTGCGCTGGTCGCCGATTGCGGAGGTGCGGCATGAGCAGTGCACGCGCTTCCACCATCGCCGTGCGCAGCGGCATTGATAGCGACACCGCGCATGGCGCTGTCGTCCCGCCGATCGTGTTGTCAAGCAACTTCAGCTTCGCAGGCTTTGATCAAAAGCGGAAATACGACTACACGCGCAGTGGCAATCCGACTCGCGACCTGCTCGCCGAAGCGCTGGCCGAACTCGAGGGCGGCGTCGGGGCGGTGGTCACCGCCACTGGCATGGCTGCGGTGACTCTGGTGCTGGCGTTGCTTGAACCAGGTGATCGCATCGTCGTGCCGCACGATTGCTATGGGGGCTGCTGGCGATTGTTCGATGCGCTCGCACGCAAGAACCACTTCATTCTCGTCACTGCTGACCTTACCGATCCAACTGCGCTCGCCGATGCGCTGCGGATTCCGCCGAAGCTGGTATGGATCGAAACGCCGAGCAATCCACTGCTGCGCATCACCGACATCCGTGCCGTTGCCGAAGCGGCGCATCGCGTTGGCGCACTGGTGCTGGCCGACAACACCTTCCTGTCGCCGGCCTTGCAGCGCCCACTCGAACTCGGTGCCGATCTGGTGCTGCATTCGACGACGAAATACATCAACGGCCACAGCGATGTCGTCGGTGGTGCGGTGATCGCGAAGGATGCGGCGCTTCACCAACAAATCACGTGGTGGGCGAATGCGCTTGGCATCACTGGCAGCCCGTTCGATAGTTTTCTGACGCTTCGAGGTCTCCGTTCACTCGACGCGCGGCTGCGCGTGCACCAGGAAAACGCAGCGGTGCTTGCCGAATTGCTGGCGCAGCATCCCGTAGTTGCCGCTGTGCACTATCCGGGATTGATCGCGCATCCGGGCCATGCGCTGGCAACGCGCCAGCAATACGGTTATGGCGCGATGCTGAGCGTCGAATTGAAGGGTGGCGTTGCGTCGGTGCGCGCGTTTCTTGATGGCCTTGAGTATTTCACCCTGGCCGAATCGCTCGGCGGCGTCGAAAGCCTGGTCGCGCATCCGGCGACGATGACCCACGCGGCGATGTCTTCGCAGGCGCGCGCGGTTGCCGGCATTTCGGATGGCCTGTTGCGATTCTCGATCGGGATCGAACACAGCGATGATCTCGCCGTGGATATCGATGCGGCGCTCGCGCGCGCACTCAACGTGATCGCTGCATCCGAAGGCATCGAGAAATACGAACAGGTGGCCTGGTGAGTACCACTGTCATCGAGCCGCTGGCATTTGCATTTCTGCAGCCAGCAATTTCCCAGGTCGAAACGAAACGTGCCGAACCGGTGCGCATTGCGTTACTTGGCGTCGGTACGGTTGGCAAGGCACTGCTCGCGCGACTTGATGCGCTCGCTGGATCGCAGCTGGCACAACGCTTGCGCCTGGTGCACGTTGCGAATTCACGACATGCGCTGAGCGCGCACCAGGGATTGCAACGTAATGACATCGCGAAACGATTGCAGCTTGCAACACAATCGAGCGCACTTCACCACGTAAGGCATGCCTTCGCTGGCAACGGTACTCGCATCGTGATCGACGCCACCGCGAGCGAGCAGGTCGCCGATCACCATGCATTGTGGCTGGCGCAAGGCATCCACGTGGTCACCGCCAGCAAACTCGGGCAGGGCACGTCGCTGGCGCGCTGGCGCGCAATCCGTGCGGCGAGCAGGAGCAGCGGTACGCATTACGGCGATTCCGCGACGGTCGGCGCAGGGTTGCCGGTGTTGCGATCGTTGCGCGAGTTGCAGGCTGGCGGCGACTGCATCCACGCGATCGCTGGCGTGCTGTCGGGGTCGCTGGCGTGGCTGTGCAACCACTATGACGGGATGCGTCCATTCTCCGCGCTTGTGCGGCACGCACGCGATACTGGTTATACCGAACCTGATCCACGCGAAGATCTGTCCGGCGAAGACGTGCGCCGCAAGCTGCTGATCCTCGCGCGCGCGGCCGGCTTTGAAGTTGATGTCGATGCGGTCGATGTCGATTCCCTGGTGCCGCCAGAGCTTGCAGCGCCCACGAAGCAAGATGTTGATGCTGCGTTGCCATCACTCGATGCACTCTTGCGCGACCGCTATGCGCAGGCTTACCGCAATGGTAAAAAGCTGTGCTTCATTGCGCGATTGGAGCTCAGCGATGATGGCCGTGTCCGCGCAAGCGTCGGTCTGGAATCACTGGCGCCCGATCATCCGCTCGCCGGCGGTGCCGGTACCGACAACCGCGTCGCGATCTGGTCCGATCGTTACCGCGAACAACCGCTGGTGATCCAGGGGCCGGGAGCGGGCGCGGAAGTCACAGCGGCTGCGTTGCTGGATGATGTGTTGCGGATCGCGAATTTCCAGCCACGCGCTGTGATTAAAGAAGGCTGCGCGTTGCGATACCAATACAGCGCCAATACGAGCGGAGGTGGACTCTGATCATGATCATTGTTCCGATCCAATGCAGTCCTGTGGAAGGCAGTGAAGACGATCGCAGCGTCCGCAAACCCGGCTAGACTTCGCGCATGCCCCGCATCGCATTCTCTCCCGCCATTGCCGCCGCCATTGCTGCGGCACTGCTGTTTGGCGCCAGCACGCCGATCGCCAAACAACTACTTCGCGATGCACCACCGATTCTTCTGGCCGGTTTGCTGTATCTCGGCAGCGGCATCGGCTTGGGCTTGATCCGAACGGTGCGAGATCGCGGCTGGCGGGCACCGTCGATGACCTCGAAGGAGTGGTTCTGGTTACTGCTCGCCATCGGATTCGGAGGCGTACTCGGGCCCGTCGCACTATTGCTCGGCCTGGCCCGGACATCAGCAGCGTCCGCATCCTTGTTGCTGAACCTGGAAGCAGTGCTGACCGCGCTGTTGGCGTGGATCGTATTCCGCGAAAATGCAGACCGTCGCATTGTGCTGGGGATGGCACTCATTGTCGCGGGCGCTGTGGTGTTGGTTCTGCCTGATGCCTCGCACAGTGCAACCATGGGTTGGGGTGGTTTGTTGATTGCCGGCGCATGTCTGTGCTGGGCGCTGGACAACAACTTCACCCGCAAAGTCTCGGCGTCGGATGCGTTGTTCATTGCCGGGTTGAAGGGACTCGTGGCGGGCGTCGTCAACGTGGGGATAGCCCTGGTACTTGGTGCGCGTTGGCCTGCGCTGCCGCTGGTGGGCATGGCGATGACCGTTGGGTTGTTGGGGTACGGCATCAGCCTGGTGCTGTTCGTGCTGGCGCTGCGTGGCCTGGGCTCGGCACGCACCGGCGCGTATTTCTCGACAGCCCCGTTCCTGGGCGCAGCCATCGCAATTCTCGCGTTTGGCGACCACGCATCACCGATGTTCTGGCTGGCTGCAGCACTGATGAGTGCAGGCGTGTGGTTGCACCTGACCGAACGCCATGAACATCTGCATACGCACGAGCCGATGACCCATACGCACAGCCACGTCCATGACGAGCACCACCAGCACGTGCACGAATCAGATGGTGACCCGCGCAAACCGCACACGCATGAGCACACCCACGCGCCTTTGACCCATAGTCATCCGCACTATCCGGACATCCACCACCAACATCAGCACGATCAGCGCTAGCACTGTTTGCAGTCATTCGATCCGAAGGCAACCAGTCAGCCTGCCGGCAACGGGAGTGCAAGGTGTGTCGGTGACCGAAATCGCTCAGGCGGATCGGCTCATCGGGCGTGGTGAACAATTGCCGCACCAGCATCCGCGCAGGGTGCAGCGGCGTGGTCGCAGTCAGGGCCCATTGCGGCGTTGGCCCAGCCGGTGCAATTGTCAGTGCGTGCCCAACCGGCGATACTCCCCACCATGGCGCGGAGTTGTTTCCTGCTGATCGTGTTGTTCTGCTTGATGCTCTCGGGTGTCGCGCGAGCTTGTGCGGCCGACACGGGACTGAGCCATGGCATGACGCAGACATCTGCGTTCAGCACGCAAATCCATAGCAACGATGGCCCGTCCATGGTCGCTGCCATTGCGCTGGATAACGATTGCGATGGCGATGGCTGCGCCGATGGACATTGCGCCCATTGCGCCTGCGGTTGCGGCATGAACAGCTGCGCTTCGCCCGGAATCGCCGCATTGCCTTCAATCCAAGGCATGGGTTGGATCGGCCACTCCGTGCCGATGATGCTGTGCTCGTTCCAAGCCCCGGCCGCCGTGCGCGGCACCACGCCGCTGCGACCTCCCATCGTCTGATCTACGAGTTCCGATGCGCCGCTTCCTAGCGGCGTCCTGCCGTTTGCGCGGCATCTCGTGCTTTGTTCGATTGAGAGCGTGATCCATGAGACACATAGACACCCACCCGGCGTGGTTGCCGGGCATTTCGCGTCGCCGCTTTGTGCAGGGATTGGCGCTCGGCGGTGCGGCGGCCGCATCCAACGTGTGGGGCAAGTCGCTCTTGGCGTTGGCCGCTTCCGGTCAGCCGCAGGTGCTCTCTGGCACCGAGTTCGCCTTGGACATTGGGCAAACGCCGGTCAATTTCACTGGCGCGCCGCGCATGGCCACCACCATCAACGGTCAGTTGCCGGGGCCGCTGCTGCGCTGGCGTGAGGGCAGCACCGTCACGTTGCGGGTGACCAATCACCTGCGCGTTCCGACGTCCATCCATTGGCACGGCATCCTTCTGCCGGCGGGGATGGACGGCGTTCCTGGCCTGAGCTATCCGGGCATCGCGCCGGGCGAGACGTTCGTGTATCGCTTCCCTGTCAAGCAAAGTGGTACGTACTGGTACCACAGCCATTCGGGCTTTCAGGAACAGACTGGTTTGACCGGCCCGCTGGTAATCGATCCGGCAGGCCCGGAGCGCAACCCGTGCGAGCGCGATTACGTGGTGATGCTCAACGACTGGACGGATGAAGATCCCGAACGCATCTTCGCCACGCTCAAGAAGATGAGCGATTACTACAATCGCAACGAACCCACGATGCCGCAGTTTGCGCACGATGTGTCGAAGGCTGGGCTGAGCGGCGCGCTCGCGATGCGGCAGATGTGGAACCGCATGCGCATGAATCAGCGCGACCTGATTGATGTCTCCGGCTACACCTATACCTACCTGATGAATGGGGCGACTCCGGCTGGCAACTGGACAGGTATGTTTCAGCCGGGCGAACGCATCCGCTTGCGTTTCATCAATGGCTCGGCGAACAGCTATTTCGACGTGCGCATCCCCGGCCTGAAACTGCGCGTGATCGCAGCCGATGGACAAGATGTGCAACCGGTAGACGTCGATGAATTCCGGATCGGCGTTGCCGAGGTGTACGACGTGATGGTGGTACCGGATTCGGATCGCGCCTACACGATTTTTGCGCAGTCGATCGATCGCAGCGGCTACGCCCGCGGAACGCTGGCGCCACAAGCAGGTATGGAAGCAGCCGTGCCAGCGCTCGATCCGGTGCCGACGCTGGCGATGATCGACATGATGGGAGCGATGGCGCAAGACGACATGCAGGGGATGTCCGGGATGGCGATGGGTGGCATGCAATCGATGACGATGATGGGCCACGATCACAACGCACACGACATGTCCGGCATGAGCATGGACAGCATGCAAAAAGCCCATCACGCCGCTACCGAATACGGTCCGGGCGTGGACATGCGGGTGGACATGCCGCGCACCAATCTCGATGATCCGGGCGTTGGCTTGCGCGACAACGGGCGTCGCGTGCTGACGTATGCCGATCTACACACGCTCGGCGGCTCGCTCTACAACGGCGCGCCAAAGCGCGAGATCGAACTGCATTTGACCGGCAACATGGAGCGCTTCATGTGGTCGTTCGACGGAGTGAAATTCTCCGACGCCAAGCCGATCCATTTCCCGTACGGCGAGCGGGTGCGCATCGTACTGGTGAACGACACGATGATGACCCATCCGATCCATCTGCACGGCATGTGGAGCGAACTGGAATCGCCGGATGGCCGCTTCCAGGTACGCAAGCACACGATCAGCGTGCAACCGGCGCAGCGCGTGAGTTACCTCGTCCAGGCCGATGCGCCGGGACACTGGGCTTATCACTGCCATCTGCTCTATCACATGGAAGCCGGGATGTTCCGCGAAGTGGTGGTCGCATGAGTGCCTCTCGCGATGACACTTCGCGGAGTTCGCTGTGGCTGGCGCTCGCTGTTGGGTGTGCACTTGCCGCACCAGCCCTTGCGCAGGACTCCATGCAAGGCATGGACATGACCAGCATGCCTGGCATGGAGATGCCTGCAACGAAGACGCAGTCCCCACCAGCTGCGCATGAAAAACACCCGAAGGCAAAGCATCATCCGAAAACACCCCAACACCATGCGATATCGACGATTGCGCCACCTGTGCCGCCAGCCACAACCGATCACATGAAGGGCATGCAGTCAGCATCGATGCCCAACATGGACATGCACGACATGCACACGCAATCCAGTCCCGTCGGCACTCCAGCGCGGTCCACGCCGACCGAGTCGATGACGATGCAAACGCTTCAGGATGGCCAGATGCCGGGTGAACGCTCAGCCATGTCGGCACCTGTGGGCCAAGGGTCGGCAATGACGTCGATGCATGGCAAGGACATGGACGCGATGATGCGAGCCATGCAGGGCGGCACGGCACCGCCTGAGGCCCGCAGTGCGGGCTATTCGGATGGCCAGCTCATGAGTGCCATGCCCGGCATGGACATGGCCGACAACGCGCCCTACGGCATGTTGCGCCTCAACCAATTCGAGTACGCGCACGGACGCGATGGCAACGCGTTGTTCGTCGATGGCGATGCGTATTACGGCACCGATTTGAACAAGGTGTGGTTGAAGGCTGAGGGTGAACGCAGCGGCGGAAGGTTGCAGGATCTGCGCACCGAGGTTCTGTGGGATCACGCGTTCTCGACGTATTTCAGCAGCCAGCTCGGGGTGCGACATGATTTTGGCGAAGGGCCCGGACGCAGTTGGGCCGTGTTCGGCGTGCAGGGGTTAGCGCCTTACTGGTTGGAAACCGAAGCGGCGTTGTATGTGGGCGAACAAGGGCGCACCGCAGCATGGCTGCAAGTTGAATACGATGCACGCATCACCCAGCAACTGATCTTGCAACCCAAGCTCGAACTGAATCTGTACGGTCGCGATGATCCGCAACGCGGCATCGGTTCGGGCTTGTCAGACGCCGAACTGGGCTTGCGACTGCGCTACGAAATCCGTCGCGAGATCGCACCGTATATCGGCGTGGTGTATCGGCAACGCTATGGGAATACAGCAGATGCCGCACGGCTGCTGGGCGAATCATCGAGCGACCTGCAATGGGTTGTTGGCTTGCATTTCTGGTTTTGAAAGGACATACCATGAAACGACACACCGAACACCTGTTTGTACTTTCAGCAGCGCTCGCCTTGATCGCAATCGGATTGGCTCTGTTCGGCTATTCCAGCCTGTACAACATCGGTGCGGACGATCCCCATTGGCCAGTGACGCACAACCTTCTGGAATCTGTGCGCGATCGATCCATCCACGTGCGCTCCCGTAGTCTTCCGATGCCTGACTTGAAGGATCCACAGCTCATCCTCAAGGGTGCGGGCCAGTACGCGGCGATGTGCACCGGTTGCCATCTGGCACCAGGAATGAACCAGTCCGAGCTCAGGCCGGGCCTGTATCCGCAGCCTCCCGATCTGTCGAAAGCCCGGCTCGATCCGCGCGACGAATTCTGGGTCATCAAGCACGGCATCAAGATGAGTGCGATGCCCGCGTGGGGAGGTAGCCACGATGACGCGACGATCTGGAGCATGGTCGCGTTCTTGCAACGACTGCCCGACCTCACGCCAGCGCAATACAAAGACATCGTGGCTAGAGCGCCTCCTGACGAAGACATGGACATGGAAATGGACATGAGCCGCGCATCGGGACGCACCGACAACGCGTCTTCATTAGATGCTCAGCCTGAGCCAGCCCACAACCATGGACATCATCCAACGCCGCCTCCGGCGCACGCTCCCTGACGTGTGTGAATGCAAGGCTTGACTCTTGACCATGGTTCAACACACACGCGGCATCGACCGGAAGATCGAGAGTTTGCCTCGATGCTTAGCCGCAGCAGCCCCCGGGTTTCTTCTGGCCCTGGGCCATTGCGGCCAGATACTTGTCGGGCTCGGCTGCAAACTTTTGCTGGCAATGCGATGAGCAAAATGCATACGTTACGCCCTTGTGTTCCATGGCATGGTCGGTCGATGTCACGGCCATTCCGCAAACGGGATCTGTTGACGTGCTGGTCATTGTCTTGCTCCTGTCGGGTTGTCGCGCAAGTGCGCTTGGGCCTGTCGGATGGAATCAAGCGTTGTCAGCCTGACGGTTTTTTGAGGAGCATCATCTGCCGTGCAAGGTTTAGATCGACAACGTCGTTTCCAGCGACATGGTGCAGTGTGAGACACATCGGTCCGCATCGTCTGTTCGCTGGCGAACTGACACGGATAGCCAACGTGGTGAAGACTCAGCGTTTGAAGCATCGCGAATCCTTGCCGTTGCCTGCGCGAAGAGACCACTGCGAGCCATGCGTGCGGACGAAATCCAGACCACCACTGCGCCGTTTTCGTCCTGCACCTCGAGACAAAACTGTCGACTCACAAGCCACATTTGAATGGAATGCATATGAACGCACATGAACATCTGCACGCAGATGCATCTACGAAAAATAAGGTCACCGACCCGGTTTGCGGGATGCAAGTTGATCCCGCGAGCACAGCGCATCATGCGCAGCACGCCGGCCAGGACTATCACTTCTGTTCCGCGCGCTGCCTCGAGCGCTTTGTCGCGGATCCTGAGAAGTACATCACGCCGCCGTCTGACGTGGCTGGACAGGTGCCGAGCCCCAACACAACTAAGCCCGTTGCCAAGACGCCGGCATCCGGGCCGACTGCCGCCGCAGTCGCGCCCGGAGCCCAGTGGACGTGCCCGATGCATCCGCAGATCGTGCGTGACGGGCCGGGTGCATGCCCTATCTGCGGCATGGCGCTGGAGCCTATGGCGCCGAGCGCCGATGACAGCCACGCCCAAGCCGAGATCGCGGCGGTGCGTCGCAAATTGTGGATCAGCGTCGCGCTGACAACGCCCGTCTTTCTGGTTGCGATGGTGCCGCACATGACCGGGTGGCACGCGCCGGCCTGGACCGCGTGGCTTGAGTTCGTGCTGGGGTCGATTGTGGTGCTATGGGCCGGCGCGAGTTTCTTCCAGCGGTTCTGGACGTCGCTGCGCAACCGCTCGCCGAACATGTACACGCTGATCGGCGTCGGTGTCGGGGTTGCATGGCTTTACAGCGTCATCGCTTTTTTCGCGCCATCCCTATTTCCGGCTGCGTTCCACGACGCCCATGGGCGGGTCGGTCTGTATTTTGAAGCGGCGGCCGTCATCATCACCTTGGTGCT
>JBDSVN010000027.1:0-5944 GCA_039927175.1 Lysobacteraceae bacterium
GATTTGCGGAGATGGATATCGGCGCAACGCGCAGCGATGCGAACGCACCCCTCCTCGTTGCTGACGCACAGCCATCCGCAACACCGACGCACGCTACGTCAACCATCGCTTTGCATGATGTCCTCGCCTACTTCAAGGATCCCGCACGGCAATTCATGACCCGGCGCCTGAAACTGCGACTGGATGCGCTCGACGTCGATGGCCTGGGCGACACCGAAGCGCTGGATGCGAAAGTCGAAGCGATCGACAACATCGCGCGGCGGTTGTTCATGGATTGCATCGCGCAGGGAAAACTCGCGTTGCCCGCACAACCGCCCGATTGGCTGCGATTGACCGGATTGCTGCCGCCGGGACGGCTTGGCGATGCGGCGTGGGAAAGCGAATCCGAAAATGTTTCGGCATTGCTGGACGCAATCAAGACCGAGCCCTTGTTCCGCGACGGCCCACCACAGCGCATTGCGTTCGCCGTGCCGCGTGAAATTGGCCCGTATCGCATCGAAGGTGAACTGCGCCGGGCGTATGCGACGACGGACGCGCGCTGGATCTTCGATGCATTTCCCGGAAAGAAAGAGGCTGCGCTCGACTTCAAGCAACGCATCGGCTTGTTCATCGAATGGGCGTTGCTGCGACTCTGCGATCCGGTTGGCGAACATGCTGCACGCCTGTGCCTGCCATGCGAAGACAACGCGCACGAATTCGCGGACTCAATCAATCAATGGGATCAACGCTTCATCGAAGAAATGCACGCCGAAGACAAGACCGATGCGCTTGCGATGATCGACAACCTGCGCGCGCGTGCGATCGGCCTGCTCGATCATTGGCATGCAGCACAAACCCACCCATTGCCATATTTTCCGAAAACAAGTTGGGTCGCTGCCTTTAAGCCAAGCGACGCGTTGAAAACATGGCAGGGTAGCGACGGCGACTTTGGCGGCATTGGTGAACGCGATTACGCGCCGGGTTATGCGCGTCTGTTGGCGGGCGAGAGTTTTTTGTCGAACCCGCGCGACCTGGAAGCGCTGGAAGGCAAAGCGAAATTTTTACGTGGTCTCATCACCTTGCCACCTCCCAAGGACGAGGACGCATGAGCGCGACGAAGACACACGACGACTGGCGCGACCTGCCACTTGCAGGCAATGGCCGCTGCCTGATCGAGGCCAGCGCCGGCACCGGCAAGACCTGGACGATTGCAGTGCTGTACCTGCGATTGCTGCTCGAATGCGGATGGAGCCCGCGCCAGATTGTCGTCACCACGTTCACCATCGCTGCCGCGCAGGAATTGCGCGAGCGCCTGCGTGCACGCATCGCGAGCGCCACGACGCTGGCCGCGCAATCCGACAACAATGCAGTCAATGCCAGCGCAGCCGAGGATTCCGGCAACGCATGGTTGCTGCAGCGTTGGAAACATGCCGATACGCCGGCGCGCGCAGATGCGATCCGACTGCGGCTTGCGCAAGCCGAGTTCGATCTCGCACCGATCACCACGTTGCATGGCGTGTGCCGCAAGATCCTGTCGGACTTCCCGTTCGAGAGCGGCAGCCCGTTCGGACTCGGCGAGCAGATCGCATCGAATGCGCTTGATGACGAATTGCGCACCGACCTGTGGCGGCGACTGGCGCAAGGCGAGCATGCCGATGATGGTGATCGTGCGTGGTTTGGGACGGGAAAAGCTACGGATCGCAAGACGCTTGATGCAGCCTTGAATCGCGCGATAGCTCCGGGTGTTTCCGTGCGAATCATCAACGCCGATGCGTTGAACGATGTGATGCGTCCGGCGAATGCGGCGATGCTTCGCGAATGGGCAAACGCAGCTACTTTCAAATCGAGCGCATCCGTTTTGCATCGTGGTCTGCTCAATCTCGCCGCATACATCGAAGCTGGCGATCCGACTGCGCCGTGGCCCGATAAATTGAAGTCGGACCTGACAAAGCCTGTCGAGACCCAATTAAAGCCAACGGCAAGACCGGCGAATAGCGCACAGATTCTTGAATTCGTGAGTCGTGCCGTTCAAATACTCGAACGTGCCGATGCACCAGCAAAATCCAGAGCATTGATCCGCTATCGTCAAGCCTTGCTCGAACAACGCGAACAACGCCTGCTCGCCCGCGACCAACTCACCTTCGATGCCCTGCTCTCTCGCACGCGCACTGCATTGCAAGGCGAGAATGGCAATATGCTTGCGGAGCGGCTGTTCGAGGCGTGGCCAGTGGCACTGGTTGATGAGTTCCAGGATACCGACGCGCAGCAATACGCGATCCTCGACTGCATCTATCGCGACGCGCCAAGCAAACCGCGTGGGCGGCTGGTGATGATCGGCGATCCGAAACAGGCGATCTACCGTTTTCGCGGCGGCGATATCCACGCTTATCTGGCGGCAAAGCAGACGGCGCTCGATCGTGTGTTGCTGACCACCAATTTCCGTTCGTCATCCGAGCTGATCAAGGCGTTCAACGAACTATATGCGCTCGCCGGAATCGCAATGAGCCAGCGCGCAAATCCCGACATCCGTTACGAAAACATGCAGGCAAGCGGCACAGCTGACAAGAAACCGCTCACCATCGACGGCGAACCATGCCAGCGCCCGCTCGTATTTCACCTGCGTGGCGATGGCGAGGGTAACGCGACCGATCGCCGCGACGCGGCCCTGGTCGCATGCGCGAGCCAGATTGCGGAATTGTTGCAGGAACGACACCACCGCATCGACGGCAAGCTGCTGCAACCCGGTGATATCGCAGTGCTGCTGCCGACGAACAACGATATCGCGCGACTGCGCGCGTTGCTGGACAAGCACGATGTGGCCTGCGTCGGCGCAGGCAAGCAGAGTGTTTTCGATGCCGACATCGCGCGCGACCTGCTTGTATTGCTGCATGCAATCGAACACACGAACGATGCGCCGGCAATTCGTGCCGCCTTGATGACGCGATTCTTCGGGCTCGACGTGCACGCAATTCGCGCACTCCAGGACGCGCCGGACGACTGGCAACGTCGCACCCGCCAATTCACCGAATGGAAACAGCAATGGCGGGTGGGCGGCGTGCAATCGGTCATTCACGCAGTGATCGGCGCCAATGCCCACGCATTCGTACACGCCCCGGATGCGGAGCGCGCGCTGACCGATGTCCGCCATCTCGGCGAACTGTTGCAGGAAGCGAGCGAGCATTGCGACGGCACTGAAAGCCTGCTGGCATGGTTCGGTGATCAACGTGCAGGCGAAGATGCAGCGAACGAAGATGCTGCCGACGAGCGCCAGTTGCGGATCGAATCGGATGCAAGACGCGTGCGTTTGATGACGCTGCATTCCAGCAAGGGCCTGCAATTCCCGGTCGTGTTCCTGCCGCTGATGTGGGCACACACTGGGCGCAAATCGACGATACCGCTCGTGTTCGATGCGTCAACCGGAGGTCGCGTGCTCGACCTCGGCAGTGAAGATTTCGACGCGGCTGTTGCCGAGGAGGAATACGACGACCAGGACGAACGATTCCGTGTGCTCTATGTCGCCCTGACCCGTGCGCAATACGCATGCCACGTGTATGTGGACGCGCCCGGCAACGACAAGGTCGCGGATCCGAAGCGCTCCGCACTCTCGGCCATGATCGCGCGCATGCATGAGCGTCTTCCGCAAGGCGCGAGCGTTGCAACATCGAGCACGCACATCGAATGGTCGAAAGCGGGCTGGCCAGCATCCAATGTGCGATACCAGCCCGATAAAACACCAACACCAGCAGATCGGCACGCGCTTGCGCTGCCGCCGACACCAGCGTTCGAATTCAAGTACAGCTTCTCGTCGTTGACGCGACCGGATCGTGTCGGTGCATTCGAGGATGCCGCAGCCACCGATGAGGCGCTGCACGCAGTCGACGACACCGCGCAATCCGCCGAACCAATGCTCGATGCGCGGTCGAATGACGAGGAACCTGCCCACCCGCAACTCGTCGCATTGTCCGCAATCAAGGGCGCGGATTTCGGCAACGCACTGCATGCGATTTTCGAACTGCGCGAAATCAAAAAGCCACTCTCGCAGCAGCACGATCTCGTGCGCCGTTGCCTGCTCGACGAAGGATTGCGCATCGATGCCGATGCGATGGATTCGGTTGTCGCGCACGTCGCCACACGCGTGCAGGAAACGCTCGATGCATCGTTGCTGCCAGATCGCGATCCTTTATTGAAACTTTCCGCTGTTCCGCCAACACAATTGCGTGCGGAGATGGAATTCAACTACGCGCTGGGCGAGGTCGCGATGCAACGCCTGCGCGCCGCTTGCGCAGAACATGGCGAGCCGGACCTGGTTCCGCATGGATCGCCACGCACCTTGCGCGGACTGATGAACGGCAAGATCGATCTCTTGTTCCAGCACAACGGGCGCTTCCACGTACTCGACTACAAGAGCAATTTCCTCGGCGAGCGCCTGTCCGATTACACGCCGGATGCGCTGCGCGTTGAAATGGATCGCCACGCATATCGCTTCCAGGCATTGCTCTACACCGTCGCCCTGGATCGCTACCTGCGCCAGCGCATGCCGGCTTATCGGCGTAGCACGCATCTTGGCGAAGCGATCTATTTGTTTGTGCGTGCAGTCGGCCTCGCGCCGCATGCTGGCGTGTGGACGCATCGTTTCGACGACGCACTGATTGCAGCGGTGGATGCGGTTCTCTCAAGCACCATGCATGGGAAAGCGGCATGAGCGCCTACAAATTCCAGCGTAACGCTGCAGAACAATCCGTCGAAGCCTGGCGGCCGCTCGATCGCGCCCTGCACCGCTGGGTGCGCGCGCATGGCGGATCGGAATTGCTGGCTGCAGTTGCGGCATGGGCGAGCTGTGCCGATGGCGATGGCGACACCGCGCTATTGCTTCGCGATGCGAATGCCCGTCGCGAACGTCCGCAATGGTCGGATGCGGAGATCGAAGTTTTGCGCAACGAATCCATGGTTGCCAGCGCTGGCGATGGTGCGCGAACACCTTTCATTCTTGATGCGCAAGATCGTTTTTACCTGCGTCGCAACGACCGTCACGAAGCAGCCGTCGCTGCAGCGATCCTGCAACGGCTTGCGGACAATGCGCTTGTCGCCGTGGCGGAATCCGATATCGATGCACTCTTCCACGGCCAGCGCGATGCCGCGATCGCAGCGCAACGCGAAGCCGTGCAGCGCGTGGTTGGACGCAAGTTGTTCGTACTCACTGGCGGCCCCGGCACCGGCAAGACCACCACCGTGTTGCGCATGTTGCTGATGCTGCAACGCCAGCGTGTGCGCGATGGCGCAACGCCGTTGACGATGCAACTCGCCGCACCCACCGGCAAGGCAGCGCAGCGTTTGTTGCAGGCGCTGCAGCGCGGCAAGAAGCACTTGATGGCAACCCACGATGCAAACCAGCAGCCGCAGGAGCGATTGCCGCCTGACTGGCACGACCTGTTTGCGAGCATCCCTGATGTCGACGCGCTCACCCTGCATCGCCTGCTTGCCTACGATTCGCGCCGCAATACATTCCGACGCAATGCGCACAGCCCGATTGCGGCCGACGTGGTGGTGATCGACGAAGCATCGATGATCGACCTGGCAATGCTGCGCAGCCTGCTCGATGCAATGCGGCCCGACGCGACGCTGATCCTCGTCGGCGATGCCGACCAGCTCACTTCAATCGCAGCCGGCTCGGTGTTGATGGACCTGGTGAAGGCGCTGGAGTCCAGGAAAAGCGACATCCTGGTGCGCTTGCAGCATAGTTTCCGCTCGGAGCACGCACTCGTTGCGATCAATGAAGCGGTGCGTTGCGGCGATCGTGAAGCGTTCGCGATCGCGGTGGACGCAGCAGGCACTGACGCCACGCGACAGCATGTCACCGATCCACAGCAACTCGCACGGCAATTGCGCCACTGGTCGGAACAGTTTGCTGCGCATGATGCCTTGCGGCCGGTGCTGGCGCGCATTGGCGATGACGCCGTACCCGATC
>JBDSVN010000028.1:0-3633 GCA_039927175.1 Lysobacteraceae bacterium
CCAACCACCACGCCATCGGCGCACGCTGCGAGTGCAGCGGCAGTCGCTGCATCGCGCACGCCAAAGCCAACCACGACCGGCGCGACAGCTTGTGCACGCAGCGCCAGAACGCGCGCATGCACCGAACTGGTATCGATGCCGCTTGCCCCAGTCACGCCGGCAAAACTGACGTAATACAAATAACCCTGCGCCTCGCGCGCCAATCGTGCGAGACGCGATTCGGAAGTGGTCGGTGCGGCGAGTGCGATCAAGGCGAGTCCATGCGCGTTGAAGATCGTGCGGCTTTCCGTAGCTTCTTCCGGCGGCAAGTCAACCAGCAGCAGGCCATCAACGCCGGCGGCCACGGCTTCACGTGCATAGCGTTCGATACCGCGCATCACGACCGGATTGAGATAACCCATCAGAACGACCGGCGTGGCATCGTCGGCCTTGCGAAAACCTCGAACCATGTCGAATACCTGCGATGTGCCAACGCCGCGCAGCAACGCGCGCTCGGAACTGCGCTGGATCGTCGGACCATCGGCCATCGGATCGGAAAATGGCACGCCAAGCTCGATCACATCCGCACCCGCCGCAACCAATGCGTGCATCACCGGCACGGTGGCTTCCGGCGACGGATCACCGGCAGTGATGAAGGGAATCAATGCCTTGCGGTTTGCGGATTTGAGTGTTGCAAATTTCTGGTCGATGCGATTCATGAAAAGATGACTGCCTGCTTCGTTATTTGGTTGTGCAAGAAGTCGTCCATGACGGAGCGCTCCGGCCTCGCCATCCATGGCGAGTCGTTCAGCGGCGTGACCTGTGCTTCAACGCAGCTCACGTCAAATCCCGCTGAACCCCTCGCGCGCCGCAATCGTATGCACATCCTTGTCGCCGCGCCCAGAGAGGTTCGCCAGCACCAACGCATCCTTCGGCAACACGCGTGCGAGTTTCATCGCCTGTGCTATCGCGTGGCTGGATTCGAGAGCAGCGAGGATACCTTCAGTGCGTGCGAGCAGATGGAATGCTTCCAGCGCTTCGTCATCGGTGATGCCGACGTATTCGGCACGGCCGCTGTCTTTCAGGAAAGAATGCTCGGGACCGACGCCGGGATAATCCAGGCCCGCCGATATCGAATGGGTCTCGGTGATCTGGCCATCGTCGTCGCAGATCACATAGGTGCGATTGCCGTGCAACACGCCAGGACGCCCGGCGCTCAGCGATGCCGCATGCTTGCCGCTGGCGATGCCCTCGCCCGCCGCCTCCGCGCCGACGATGCGCACGTCGCGATCGTTGAGGAAAGCATGAAACAGACCGATCGCATTACTGCCGCCGCCGACGCAGGCGGTGATGGCATCCGGCAAACGCCCGTATTCCTCCAGCATCTGCCCGCGCGCTTCGCGGCCAACCACGGCATTGAAATCACGCACCAGCAGCGGATACGGATGCGGGCCAGCAACAGTACCGATGATGTAGAACGTGTCTTGCACGTTCGACACCCAGTCGCGCATCGCTTCGTTCAACGCATCTTTCAATGTCTGCGAACCTGACGTGACCGGCACCACGGTCGCACCGAGCAGCTTCATGCGGAAGACATTGATCGCCTGCCTCTGCATGTCCACCGCGCCCATGTACACCACGCACTCCAGGCCCATGCGTGCGGCGACCGTCGCCGATGCGACACCGTGCTGGCCGGCGCCGGTCTCGGCGATGATCCGGGTCTTGCCCATGCGCCGCGCGAGCATGGCTTGGCCGATGGTGTTGTTGATCTTGTGCGCGCCGGTGTGATTCAGGTCTTCGCGCTTGAGCAGGATGCGCGCGCCGCCAACGTGTGCACTCAATCGTTTCGCCTCGTAGATCGGACTCGGCCTGCCGACGTAATGCTTGTAGTCGTGCGCAAGTTCGGCAAGAAATTCCGGATCGTCCTTGCACTTCCGATAAGCAGCTTCCAGTTCGGCCAACGGCTCGATCAATGTTTCGGCCACATAGATGCCGCCGTAGTCGCCAAAGTGCCCACGCGCGTCGGGATAGTTGTTGAAGTCGATCGTGTCAACGTTGCTCATTCGGTTTCCGTGAATCGTGATCGTGGATTTCATTTTCCGCTCGTCGTACCGCTTTGACGAAGGCATGCATTTTTTCGTGATCCTTGATACCTGCCGACGACTCGATGCCGCTCGATACGTCAACGCCCCATGGATGTACCGAACCAATCGCCTGCGCGACGTTGTGCGCATCCAGCCCGCCCGCAAGCAACCATGGTTTGCCGATCGCAAGACTGCCGACCTGGCCCCAATCGAAGCGCTCACCACTGCCACCCATGGCACCGGCCACATGGCCGTCGAACACGAACCCGGACGCAGAAGGATAACGCGCCAGCATTGCCGGCACGGCATCGGCAGCCACATCACGCATTGGCAATGCCTTCAGAAACGGAATCCCGAATTGCGCGCAGAACGCATCGTCCTCGTTGCCGTGGAATTGCAGCAGGTGTGGATGCAAACGGCTCACCACGGCAGCAACTTCATCGAATGGATTGTCCATCATCAAGGCGACAACGTGGAGTGAAGATGCGGCGGCATCACGCAATACGATGGCGTGTTCGAGATCGATGCGGCGCTGGCTGCGCGCGGCGAAGATCAGGCCGATGGCATCGACTTCGAGCGCTGACGCGAGCAATACATCTTCGCTGCGGGTCATGCCGCACAATTTGATGCGCGTGTGGGGTGTGCGCGATTGCCAATTCATCGGATGCGTCTCCGCTGGCGCATCTGCCCCCACCCGTCGCATTGCATGCGCCGACCTTCCCTGCATCCCCCACCCGTCGCGTTGCACGCGCCGACCTTCCCCGCTGGTGGAGGAGCTGTCATGGCATCGCCTCGGATTGGCAAGCACTCACAACGTCGCCTCTGGCGGAAGCCCCCATTCGGCCGGATACAATGGCCCGAGAAAATACAGGGCTTGCGGCGGCGCGGTGGCTGCGGCGATGGTGCGATCGCGACCGCCCAGTAATTCTCCGATCCACGATTCGGGTCGTTCGCCACGACCAACCGCAATCAGGCTACCGACAATGTTGCGCACCATGTGATGCAGGAACGCATTCGCGCGCACGTCGATCACGATTTCCTCATCATTCCGGCGCACGTTGATCTGCTGCATGTCGCGAATCGCGTGCGGCGCCTGGCAGTGGGCGGCGCGAAATGCGCCAAAGTCGTGCACGCCGAGCAATGCCTGTGCAGCGCGATGCATCGCGTCGGCATCCAGCGGCAGGCGCTCCCATCCAACGTAGCGATGCAGCAACGCGGGACGGATTTTCCGGTTGAGGATGCGATAACGGTAACAACGTGCACGCGCCGAAAACCGCGCATGAAAATCATCGGCAACCGGCTGCGCCCAGCGCACGCAGACCGCGTCTGGCAAGCGTGCGTTTGCGCCGAGCATCCAACCGCGCATCGGCCGCACCGCCTTGGTATCGAAATGCACCACCTGGCAAAGTGCATGTACGCCGGCATCGGTGCGGCCGGCGCACTGCACGGCAATGGCTTCATTGGCTACGAAGCTCAGCGCCGATTCGACTTGCGCCTGCACGCTCGCGCAGTCCACCAGCCGTTGCCAGCCGTGGAAATCGGTGCCGTCGTATTCGATGCCAAGTGCAAG
>JBDSVN010000029.1:0-8137 GCA_039927175.1 Lysobacteraceae bacterium
CGATCTGTTCGGGTGGGCGTTACGACAATCTCGCCAGCAATTACACGAAATCGCATCTTCCCGGGGTCGGCATTTCGATCGGCGTCACTCGCCTGTTCTGGCAATTGCAGGAAGCCGGTTTGATCGACAAGGCCGAAAGCTCGGTACAGGCGCTGGTTGGCCTGCTCGACGAAGCGCGCCTGCACGATGGCTTGCAGATCGCGCGTGAATTGCGTGCGGGCGGCATCAACACCGAAGTGCAACTCGAATCGCGCAAGCTCGCGCGGCAGATGCAGTACGCCGATCGCGCTGGCATCCGCTTTGTGGTGCTGGTCGGTGAAGACGAAACGGCGCGCGGCGTGGTCACCGTGAAAGACATGCGTCGCGGCGAGCAGTTCGAAGTGGCGCGTGCGGAATTGACCGGCGCGTTGCGCGTCGAGATTGAACAATCGCGCGCAATGCAGGGGGCGCATCCATGAGCGCTACGATCCACCTGGATGGAATGTCGCTGACCCGCGCGCAACTGGTTGCGATCAGCCGCGGCGCACACGTCGAACTGGATCTTGAGCAACTCAAGTGCGTGCAACGTGCGGCGGATTTTCTTGCCGAACAGGTACGTCGCGAAGAGCCCATCTACGGCGTCACTACCGGATTCGGCAGCAATGCCGATCGTCTGCTTGGAGCGCACAGGCTGCGCGACGAATTGCCTGGCGCAACATCGACGGGTGAAGTGAGCCTGCACGAGGAATTACAACGCAACCTGATCATCACCCATGCGGTCTGCGTCGGCGAACCGTTCGCGGCCGATGTCGTGCGCGCGATGCTCGGTATCCGCATCAACACCTTGATGCGCGGGCATTCCGGCATTCGCGTCGAAACCCTGCAGGCGCTTGCGGCGATGCTCAATGCCGGTGTCGTGCCGGTGGTGCCAAAACTGGGATCGGTCGGGGCGAGTGGCGATCTCGCGCCGCTGTCGCATCTCGCGCTGGTGTTGCTCGGCGGCGGTGAAGCGTTTTATGAAGGCCAGCGCATGCCCGGTTTTGAGGCATTGCAGCGTGCCGGCCTTGAACGCGTGCGGCTGTCGTACAAGGAAGGACTTGCACTCAACAACGGTACCGCGCAGATGCTGGCCTGCGGCGTGCTGGCGATCGACAAGCTCGAACGCCTGCTCGATACCGCCGATCTCGCGGCTGCGATGACGATCGATGCCTTCGCTGGTCGCGTGCATGCCTTCGATGAAGCCGTGCACGCACTGCGCCCACATCCGGGGCAAGTGCATGTGGCAGCACGGTTACGCGCGCTGCTTGAAGACTCGACGCTTGCGGATATTCCGTATCACCTTGTACCGCGTTTTGCGTCGTGGCTTCCGCACAGTTGGGATACTCCTGAGTCGCAGGCATTGCGGTTCGATATTCGTTGGGACTGGGTGCCGCTCGATCAGCGCCATGGCCGCGAGAAGTTCTACCAGCGCTTCCGCCCGTTCCGCGGCGGCAAGAAGCATCAGCCGCAGGACAGTTATTCGCTGCGCTGCGTTCCGCAGGTGCACGGTGCCGTGCGCGATGCAGTGGCGCAGGCAGCGCGCGTGATGGAAGTCGAACTCAATGCAGTCACCGACAATCCGCTAGTGTTTCCGGACATGCTCGGCGCCAAACACGTCGAGGAACAAGTAATTTCAGCGGGCCACTTCCATGGCATGCCGCTGGCGCTTGCGATGAGTTACGTCAAGGCAGCCATCCCGGTGCTTGCATCGATTTCCGAGCGGCGCTTGAACAAGCTGGTCGATCCGGCGACGAATGATGGATTGCCTGGATTCCTGATCGGCAACGAGGATGCGACCGAATCCGGTTTCATGATCGTGCAGTACACCGCGGCGGCCATCGTCAACGATCTCGCCAGCCGCGCGCATCCATCCTCGGTGTATTCGATTCCGACTTCAGCCAATGCCGAGGACCATGTCTCGATGGGCGCGAACGAAGCGCGCCACGTGCTCGACATGACCGACGACCTCGCGCGCGTGCTCGGCCTGGAACTTTATGCGGCCGCGCAGGCTCTGGATTTCCGCAACGATATGATCCACGCCGCGCAAGCGCTTGCCGCACGCAGCGATGCAGCCGGATTCGCGCGCAAGATCAATGGTGGCCCAGCCGATGGCGCGGCGACGCGCGACGAATTCATTGCCGAAGTCGAAGGACTGCGTGCCGAACTTGCAGCGGCACCTGCGTTCGAGCCGGGCAGGGCGGTCGATGCGGCCTGGAAGGCATTGCGCGAGGTCATTCCGTTCATGGGGCGCGATCGCGCAATGGATGGCGATGTCGCTGCTGCAGTGCAACTCATCGAGGATGGCGTCTTGCTCGACGCCATGCGCAAGGCTGATAGCTGATCGCAGCGCCTGGCGTCGTATCCCAGGCTGCGCATCGGCAACAAATGGCTGAACGGAGGCAGGCCAGGACCCTTCCCTGTCTTGACCTGTCGTATCCATCTATGTCAATGTATTAACGCGCTAATACATTCAATGAAGATCGACGCCATGAAACGCCGTTCGCTGCCAGTCACTCGTGCCAAGGAAAGCGCCACCATTCGCCATCTCGGCGAAGCGCTATGCAGCCTGCGCGAAACTGCGGAAGTGCGGCTCTTCCTGGAAGACCTGTGCACGCCGGCCGAACTGGAGGCGCTGGCAGACCGATGGCGCGTGGTGCCGTTGCTGCTCGCGGGCGTTCCGTATCGCGAAATCCACGAGCGCACTGCAGTGAGCGTCACCACCATCGGCCGGGTGGCGCGTTCGCTGGAGCGCGGAGCGGGCGGTTATCGGCTGGCCGCATCGCGGCTCGGTCATCCCGACGCGATCCATTGAATCGATGCACTTGAACATGCAAGGCGCCACGCAGGCGTCGTCGCTGCAACATTGCCCGGAGTTGCCATGAAAGCGCGTGACCGTTTGCGCATTGCCATCCAGAAGTCCGGACGTTTGTCCGATCCAGCGCGCGATCTGCTCGCGCGGGCCGGACTGAGTTTTCGCGAGAGCCGCGATCGCCTGTTCTGCTATGGCGAATCGTTGCCAATCGACCTGCTGCTGGTGCGCGATGACGACATTCCGGGGTTGATCGCCGAAGGCGTCTGCGATCTTGGCGTGGTTGGGCGCAACGTCATGCTCGAACAATCGCTTGATCGCCGCGCGAATGCACAGGCTGACGCGTATCGCGAATTTCGCGCGCTTGGTTTCGGCGGTTGCAGGCTAGCGATCGCCACGCCGCAAGGCGGCGACATCAATGTTGCCAGCGATCTCGCGGGCCGGCGCATCGCCACGAGTTATCCGCGACTGCTGCAGGAATGGCTGGAGCGACGCGAGATCACGGCCGAAGTCGTCGTGCTGTCGGGATCGGTCGAGATCGCGCCACGGCTCGGCAAGGCCGATGCGATCTGCGACCTCGTCTCCAGCGGTGCAACACTGACGGCGAACCAATTGCGTGAAATCGAAACCGTTCTGGAAACGCAGGCAGTGCTGGCAGGGCCATCCGAGTTGTTCACCGATGAGCGCGCAGAGCTGGCCGCATTGCTGGTGCGCAGGCTCGACGGCGTGTTGTCGGTGCGCGACAGCAAGCTGGTAATGATGCAGGTGCCACGCGTCGCATTGCCGGAATTGCTGCGCCTGCTCGGCGACGCAGATGCGCCGACGCTGACTTCCATCGAAGGACATGCCGACGATGTGTCGGTACAGACTGTCTGCCGCAGCGCAGTCACATGGCAACGGCTTGAAGACATGAAGAAAGCCGGTGCACGTGGGCTGCTGGTATTGCCGGTGGAGCAGATGCTCGCATGAACGCATCGATCTTCATGGAGACACCGACACAGCTCACGATCAACACATGGTCGGAACTTGATCCAGTCGAACAGGCTGCATTGTTGGCGCGACCAATGCGTGCGCCGCAGCAGGCCGATGCGGTCACACGCATCATCGGGCAAGTGCGTGCCGATGGCGATGCGGCCTTGCGATCGCTGACGCATCGTTTCGATGGCGTCGAGCTCAGCAAGTTGGAAGTCGATGCGTCCGCATTCGAGGATGCGGATCGCACACTCGATTCGGCGCTGCGCGTTGCACTGCGTAATGCGATTGCGCGTATCGAAACCCTCCACGCAGCCGGCATGACCAACGCGTATACGATCGAGACCGCTCCCGGAGTGCGTTGCGGCCGCATCCTGCGTGCGCTGGATCGCGTTGGCTTGTATGTGCCGGCAGGTTCCGCACCGCTGTTTTCGACCGTGCTGATGCTCGGCGTTCCGGCACGGCTCGCAGGATGCAGTGACGTGATCCTGTGTACGCCGCCGCGTGCCGATGGCAGTGTCGATCCGGTCGTGCTCGCGGCAGCGCGGATGTGCGGTATCCGTCGCGTGTTCGCAGTTGGTGGCGCACAGGCGATTGCGGCGATGGCGTTCGGCACGGCGAGCATCCCACGCTGCGACAAGTTGTTCGGCCCCGGCAATGCGTGGGTGACCGAAGCCAAACGCCAGGTTGCTGCGATGCCCAATGGCGTGGCAATCGACATGCCAGCCGGCCCATCCGAAGTGCTGGTGATCGCGGATGCAAACGCGAATCCTGATTTCGTCGCTGCCGATCTGCTTTCGCAGGCCGAACATGGCCCTGATTCGCAGGTCGTGCTGATCACCGACAGCAGCAATCTCGCCGAATCGACCTGCATCGCGATCGAACGTCAGCTCGCACTGCTGCCGCGTCACGCCATCGCTGCACAGGCTTTGGCGTGCAGCCGTATCATTGTCGTCGACGACTTGCGCACGGCCATCGAACTCTCGAATCGCTATGCGCCAGAACACCTGATCTTGCAGGTCGCCGATCCGCACACATTGCTTGAACAGGTGCGTGCTGCCGGATCGGTGTTCCTCGGTGCGTGGTCGCCGGAATCGGTTGGCGATTACTGCAGTGGCACCAACCACGTGCTGCCGACCGATGGCTGGGCGCGCGCCTGCAGCGGCGTATCGGTCGCGAGTTTCCAGCGTGCGATCACGGTGCAGGAATTGAGTCGCGATGGGCTCGCCAACATCGGCCACGACGCGATCGTGATGGCCGAAGCAGAAGGCTTGCGCGCGCATGCACAAGCGGTGCGCATCCGACTGGCCGAACACGGAGTCGCGCCATGAGCGTGCTCGATCTCGCGCGTCCAGAACTTCTCGCATTGGCCGGTTATTCGTCAGCACGGATGGAAGCCGATGGCGGCAGTATCCTGCTCAACGCAAACGAATCGCCATGGCCGCAGGCCAGTAACGCGCCGCTTAATCGTTATCCTGATCCGCAACCAGCACGATTGCGCGCGCTACTTGCCGCGCTGTATGGCGTGAGCGAGGATCAATTGCTGATCGGGCGTGGCAGTGATGAGGCAATCGACTTGCTGGTGCGTGCATTCTGCCGTGCTGGTCGCGATGCGATCCTGATCCAGCCGCCGACATTCGGCATGTATGCGGTGTGCGCGGCGGTGCAGGGCGCAGCCGTGCACACGGTTCCGCTCTCGCGCGAGGCCGGCTTCGTGCCGGATTTCGATGCGGTGCTTGCCGCGATGGATGCGACGGTGAAACTCGTGTTCGTTTGCGCACCGAACAATCCGACTGGCGACTTGCCTCCGCGCGCTGCAATCCTCGCGCTTACCGATGCATTGCGTGGCCGCGCGCTGGTGGTCGTGGATGAGGCGTACATCGAATTTGCCGACAGCGAGAGCCTGGCTGCCGATGTCGCAACGCACGAAAATCTCACTGTGTTGCGCACGTTATCGAAAGCGCACGCGCTGGCTGCAGCGCGGATCGGTTGCCTGATCGCAGCACCAGAAATCATTGGATTGCTGCGGCGGATCATGCCGCCGTATCCGCTGCCGACGCCCTGCGTTGAAGCCGCTGAAGATGCGCTGTCGCAAGTCGCCATGCATCGCACCCGCACACGTATCGCCCTTGTGCGCAGCGAGCGCGAGCGCGTGCGCGGGTTGTTGGCGAACATCGCTGGCGTACGTGAAGTGTTGCCGTCACAGGCCAATTTCCTCACCGTGCGCTTCGACGAGGCCGAGGCGCGCTATCGACAGCTGCTGGCACGCGGCATTGTCGTGCGTGACGTGCGCCGCTATCCACGGATCGCCGATGCTTTGCGGATCACCATTGGTAGTCCGGACGAGAATGCGGCACTGCTCGCGGCGCTGGCCGAGCCCGTTGAGGCTGCAACATGAGCGGACGAAAAATCCTGTTCGTGGATCGCGACGGCACTTTGATAGAAGAGCCTGCCGATTTCCAGATTGATTCCTGCGCCAAATTGCGCCTTGTCGCCGGTGTGATTCCGTCAATGCTGCGCCTGCGTGATGCAGGCTACGAGTTCGTGATGGTGACCAATCAGGATGGACTCGGTACGGAGAGTTTCCCACAGGAAGATTTCGATGCGCCGCAGGAGATGCTGCTGCAAATTCTTGCATCGCAAGGGATTGCCTTTCACGAGTCGCTGATCGATCCGAGTTTCCCGCACGACAATCGGATGCAGGATGGCGTGCCGACGCGCAAGCCAGGCATCGGCATGGCATTGCACTATCTGCGCGATCGCAGCATCGATCTGGCGCACAGCGCAATGGTCGGCGATCGCCATACCGATCTTGAATTTGCCCGCAATCTCGGCGTGCGCGGATTCCTGATTGCACCGGATGCTGACGACTGGATATCGATTGCCGATGCGCTCTGCAATACCGGACGCAGCGCGCAAGTCGATCGCGCGACGCGTGAAACGCAGGTGCGTGTTGCCGTCGATCTCGATCGTGTAGCCGATCCGATCATCGCGACCGGACATGCGTTCTTCGACCACATGCTCGAACAACTCGGCAAGCACGGCGGCTTCGCGTTGTCGGTGCAGTGCGATGGCGACCTGCAGGTGGATGAACACCACACCGTTGAGGACTGCGCGCTCGCCATTGGCGACGCATTGAATCAGGCATTCGGCGACAAGCGTGGCATGGCACGCTACGGTTCTGCGCCGGAGCACACGATCGAATCCGACGGCGAAGGTTTGCGTTCGGTTTTCGTCTTGCCGATGGACGAGGCATTGGCCGAAGCTGCATTGGATCTATCAGGACGAGCGTATTTTGTTTTCGATGGTACGTTCCCGCGTACGGAAGTCGGCGGCCTCGCAACCGAACTCGTCCCACATTTCTTCCGCTCGCTCTGCGATGCCGGCGGCATCAACCTGCATTTGCGCGTGCGCGGCGAGAACACGCACCACATGGTTGAGGCCTGTTTCAAGGTCGTTGCGCGCGCATTGCGGATGGCGATCAGGCGTGACGGCCATGCATTGGCGAGCACGAAAGGAACGCTGTGATGCGCGTCGTGCTGGTCGATTCAGGCGGTGCCAACATCGGCTCGGTGCGTTATGCGCTGCAACGATTGCATATTGATGCCGAACTGACCGACGACGGCGATGCCATTCGTCGTGCGGATCGGATAATTCTTCCTGGCGTCGGTGCGGCGGCGGCGGCAATGCAGCGCCTGCATGCATTCGATTTGATCGATGTGCTGCGCACATTGGATAAACCATTGCTTGGAATCTGTCTCGGCATGCAATTGCTCTACGCCAGTTCTGAAGAAGGTGATGTTGAATGCCTTGGCCTACTGCCGGGAAGCGTGCGCCGCATGCAGGCATCTCCCGGTGTGCGCATTCCACACATGGGCTGGAATCGTTTGCAAATTCGAGATGCATCATCGCCATTGCTCAAAGGCATTGTCGATGGCGCGCAAGCGTATTTCGTGCACGGATACGCTGTCGATGTGAACGCCAATACGATTGCCGCATGCGAACACGGCGCACAGTTTTCTGCGGCTGTACAACGCGATCATGTGTGCGGCGCGCAATTCCATCCGGAACGTTCCGGTCCGGTCGGCCTGCGCCTACTCGCGAATTTCCTGGAGATGGCATGAGTAAGGATTTCACCATCTATCCTGCTATCGATGTGCGCGATGGACGCATCGTGCGTCTTCGCCAAGGCGATTACGCGACCGAGACGCGCTACGGCGACGATCCTTGCGAATTGGCGGAAACCTATGCGGCAGCCGGCGCGACTTGGCTGCATCTGGTTGATCTTGATGCGGCGCGCGCTGGTGGTTACGCGCTCACGTCGCTGCTGCATCGGAT
>JBDSVN010000030.1:0-5555 GCA_039927175.1 Lysobacteraceae bacterium
GCGCGAGGACGACGTGTACTGGTGCACCGCCGATGTCGGATGGGTCACCGGCCACAGCTACATCGTTTATGGCCCGCTCGCGAATGGCGCGACCTCGCTGATGTTCGAAGGCGTGCCGAACTATCCATCCACCTCGCGCTTCTGGCAGGTTATCGATCGCCACAAGGTCACGATCTTCTACACCGCGCCAACCGCGATCCGTTCACTGATGCGCGAAGGCGATGCGCCGGTGAAATCTACATCGCGCGCATCGCTGCGCTTGCTTGGCAGCGTCGGCGAGCCGATCAATCCGGAAGCCTGGCGCTGGTATTACGAAGTGGTCGGCGATTCGCGCTGCCCTATCGTCGATACCTGGTGGCAGACCGAAACCGGCGGCATCCTGATCTCGCCGCTGCCCGCCGCGATTGCGCAAAAGCCCGGCTCGGCGACGCTGCCGTTTTATGGCGTGCAGCCCGCGATCGTGGATGCCGAAGGCCGTATTCTGGAAGGTACCTGCTCGGGCAACCTGGTGCTGCGCGATGCGTGGCCGGGGATGATGCGCAGCATCTATGGCGATCACCAGCGCTTCATCGATACTTACTTCAAAACCTATCCGGGATCGTATTTCAGCGGCGACGGTTGCCGCCGCGACGAAGATGGTTATTACTGGATCACTGGCCGTGTCGATGACGTGATCAACGTCAGTGGCCACCGCATTGGCACCGCCGAAGTCGAGAGCGCACTGGTTGCCGATGCGAATGTCGCCGAAGCGGCTGTTGTCGGCTTCCCGCACGACATCAAGGGCCAGGGCATCTACGCCTATGTCACCCTGATCGCAGGGGTCGAGCCGAGCGATACGCTGCGCAAGGAACTGATCGCGCAAGTGCGCAAATCGATCGGCCCGACCGCCACGCCCGATCACATCCAGTGGGCGCCGGGATTGCCGAAAACACGTTCGGGAAAAATCATGCGCCGCATCCTGCGCAAGATCGCGGAGAATGCGCCGGATCAACTTGGCGATACTTCGACCTTGGCCGATCCGTCGGTCGTGGATGCTTTGGTGAAGGATCGTCGCGACGCATGAGTACGACGCAACAATCAGCAGGCAATGAGCATCAACGCAGGTGCGTTTTGAACATGCAAACGTTGTCGAAATGGCTTGTCATCGCGATGGCCTCTGCCGGTATCGGGATGCTCGCGGGTTGCGGGTCGGGATCGCCGGACGCAGCAGCGCCTGCCGCCAACGAATCGCCGATGACAAAGCTTGAGCGCGCAGCCACACAAGGCAATGCCGACGCGCAGGTCATGCTCGGTGCACTCTACGCAACCGGCAATGGCGTTCCGAAAGATGCAGGCAAGGCGATCGCGTGGTGGCAGAAAGCCGCTGCGGAAAAGAACGTGGCGGCCGAACGCAATCTCGGCGAGATGTATGCGCATGGCGATGGCGTCCCCGTAGATCTCGGCAAGGCGGTAATGTGGTTCCGGCAGGCCGTTGCACAGGACGATCCCGCTGCGGAAAACGATCTTGGCGTCATGTACGCGCAAGGTATCGGCGTGCCGCAGGATGCCGACAAGGCTGCCGAGCTGTACCAGAAATCAGCTGCGCAGGGATTCGCATACGCGCAGAACAATCTCGGCTGGATCCATGAACGTGCCGAAGGCGTGCAGCGTGACTTCGCCAAGGCAATCAGTTGGTACCAGAAGTCCGCGGCGCAAGGATTTCCGATGGCGCAATACAACCTCGGCCGGATGTACGTGCAAGGCAATGGAACCGACAAGGACGCCGCGAAAGCCGCGCAGTGGTGGCAGAAGGCAGCCGCGCTCGGCGATGCCGATAGCCAAACCGGGCTTGGCCTGCTGTATTCGCAGGGCGATGGCGTGCAGAAAAATGCCGTCGAGGCGGCGCGCCTGTGGCAACTGGCTGCGTCGCAGGGCCAGGCCGAAGCACAGTTCAATCTTGGCGTGAGCTATGCGCGCGGCAGCGGCGTGCCGGCCGATTATGCGAAGGCGCGCGAATGGTTGCAGAAGGCCGCGGCGCAGGGCCATGTGCAGGCCCAGCGCAATCTCGGCCTCGGTTATGTCGAAGGCGTTGTCGGTGCCGCGCCGCGCGATGCCGTGCTCGCCTACGCGTGGCTCAATCTTGCTGCCAGCCAGGGCGATGCGCAGGCGTTGAGCGCGCGCAGGCATCTGGAAAAGCAAATGACGCCGGCGCAGCTCATCGAAGCACAGAAGTTGTCGTCATCGTGGGTACGCGGGAATGTTCTTGTGCACGAGGCGGCAGTGCCTTCATCTGCAAACTGAGCCAGTCGATCAGGCCGTCAAGATGCAATGCGAGTGGAATAGTCAGCTATTGTGCAATGAGGTCCAGTGCTGATAACAGGCGCGCGTTCTCACCCGATGTGCCGACGGTTATGCGCAGGCAATCGGACAATCCGTAACCGCCCATCGGCCGCAACACCACGCCGTGGACAAGCAATTCTTTTTCGATGGCTGGTGTGCGTTCTCCGAATTCGACGAGCAGGAAATTCGTCGCCGATGGCGTCACGATCCAGCCGCGTTCGCGCAGTGCGCTGATCAACATATCGCGTTGCTCACGATTCGCTGCAATGCCTGCGTCCAGATGTGCCTGATCGTTCAGCGCCGCTTCTGCCGCCGCGAGCCCAGGCATGTTGAGGTTGAAACTCTCGCGCACGCGCTGCATCACCGCAATCAGGCCTGCATCCGCTATCGCATAGCCGACGCGCAAGCCGGCCAGTGCGTATGCCTTGCTGAAGGTGCGCGTGACCACGAGATTGCGATGTTGAGGCAGCAGATCGAGTGCGGAGCGATAGCCTTCGGCATCGGCAAGTGCGAATTCGGCATACGCTTCATCGACTACAACGATCACGTTCTTCGGGACGCCACGCATGAACTGCACAAACGCGTCGCCGGCAAACCATGTTCCGGTCGGATTGTTTGGATTGGCGAGATATACAAGACGCGTGTCGCCGGTGATCTGAGCTCCAATCGCATCCAGATCGTGGCCGCGTGGTTGTACTTCGCGATTGCACGGAAACGGTTCCGCGATGCGCAACACTGCACCCGCAGCTTGTGCGGCAAGTGCATACACGGCAAAGCCGAATCGTGACGCGATCACATCCGCATCCGGGCCTGCGAAGACCTGCGCGAACTGCATCAATAATTCATGCGAGCCATTGCCGAGCAGGATCTGCGACGGCCTCACGCCATGCTGCACCGCGAGTGCACGCGTGAGGTCGCCGCCCAGCGGATCAGGATAGCGATGCACTTCGGCAAGACTTGCGTGTGCCGCTTGCAGTGCGCGAGGGCTGGGGCCGACAGGATTTTCGTTTGAGCCGAGTTCGATCAAGAAATCGTTCGAGAATTGCCGCCGCAGCGCGACGAGGTCATGGCCCGGATCGTAGGCACGCAATCCGCGCACGCCCAGCTGTGCGAGCACAGAGAAGAATGCTTCGCTGTCGTGCGAATCGCTACTCACGTGATCGCGAACGGATACGAGCCAAGCACAGTGACTTGTGCGGCAAAGTCGCCGAGCTCGTCGAGTGCATCGCGTAAAGGCGATTCATCGACGTGGCCACCGACATCGATGAAGAATGCGTACTGCCACAGCCCGCTGTGTGCCGGACGCGACTCGATGCGGTTCATGCTGATGCCGCGTCGAGCGAGCGGTTCGAGCACGCGATACAAGGCGCCGGGCTGGTCGCGCACGAACACCAACAGCGAGGTACGGTCGTGGCCGGATGAAGGGAACAATCCGCGCCCGACCACGAGGAAGCGCGTGGTGTTGTCGGGGCGATCTTCGATTGGACCGGCGACGATCTTCAAGCCATAGACATGCGCGGCGGTTTCGCCGGCGATGGCCGCGCTGTCGTCGGCATTGCGCGCGCGCCGCGCCGCTTCGGCATTGCTCGACAACGCCTGCTTCTCGACGTTCGGTAGGTTCTGCCGTAACCAGCCACGGCATTGCGCGAGCGACAGGCCATGTGAATACACGCGTTCAATATCTTCCAGACGACCGCTGCGCGAGAGCAGATATTGATGCACGCGCAACTCGACTTCGCCGCAGATCTTCAGCGGCGAACTCAGGAACATGTCGAGCGTGGACTGGATGGTGCCCTGCCCGGAATTCTCCACTGGCACCACGCCGAAATCCGCATGGCCGGCGGCGACTTCATCGAACACTTCCTCGATGCTTGCCAATGGCAGGCCTTTCGCGGAATGCCCGAAATGCTTGTGCACCGCCTGCTGCGAGAACGTGCCTTCGGGGCCGAGATAGCCGATCATCAGCGGCTCTTGTTGGGCGAGGCAGGCCGACATGATTTCGCGGAACAGCCTAACCAGTACGTCGTCAGCGAGCGGACCATCATTGCGATCGACCACGCGCCGCAGCACCTGCGCCTCGCGTTCCGGACGGTAGTAGTCGACCGCGGCCGCGAGCTTGCCCTTGGCCTTGCCGACCTGCTGCGCCCATTGCGCGCGATTGGCGAGCAACGACTGGATTTCGCGATCAATGCCATCGATTTGCGCACGTACGGCGGCGAGATCGAGTGGTTTCGACTCGGATGTTTCGATCGCTGATTTCGATGCGGCGGTTTTGCGCTTGCGTGCGGGTGTGGGTTTCGTGGCCATTCGGATTTCCAGTCAACGATAGTCAGCTTGCCGTGCGCGCGACGGCGATACAACCGCTAACATCACGCCGGACTCGCATAAATGGAGCATGAAGCCGGGACGCAGCGCGGGCATCATGCGTGGGTGGAGAGTCAAGTCATAGACGCTGAAGACGCACGCGCATTTGGGTCTGCGGATCGCGGTGCCTGAAACGACAAAGCCCGCCATGAGGCGGGCTTTGTTGAAGACTCTGGATCCCCGCCTGCGCGGGGATGAAGTTCTGACAATGCCGTGCGCGAAACGCACGGGTCAGAACTTCACTTGATCTTGCCTTCCTTGTACATCACATGCTTGCGCACGACGGGATCGTATTTGCTGATCTCCATCTTCGCAGGCGTGGTCTTCTTGTTCTTGTCGGTGGTGTAGAAATGACCGGTGCCGGCCGACGAGGTGAGGCGAATCTTGTCGCGCTTGGATGCCATGGTTAGCTCCTAATTTGATAGTCCGGCCACGGATGGCCGGGCTCCATGCGGAACGATCCGCATGGAATATGTCTTAGATCTTTTCGCCGCGAGCGCGCAGTTCGACGAGGATGGAATCGATGCCGTTCTTGTCGATCGTGCGCAAGGCGTGGGCCGAGACGCGCAACTTGATCCAGCGGTTCTCGCTGGCGACCCAGAAGCGGCGCTCATGCAGGTTCGGGAGGAACCGGCGGCGTGTGTGGTTGTTTGCGTGGGAGACGTTGTTACCCGTCACCGTTCTCTTGCCTGAAACCTGGCAAATGCGTGCCATTGGATCACCTCTGGGTTTGCGGTCACGCCTCCCGTGGCCCGGGAAGCATCGGCCCCGCGTCGGGCTCGCCGGCGCACACGATGCAGGAAGAAGCTGCGTTCACGCTTCACGAGGCTGGCATCGTGCTGCCAAGGCCATCGCGGACGGAGATCTGTCTG
>JBDSVN010000031.1:0-4799 GCA_039927175.1 Lysobacteraceae bacterium
ACAGCGCTCGATGCACTGCTTCACCGAACAGCGCGGTGTGATGGCTGCAGTCGTTGAGGCGCACCACTTCGAGCCGATCAACGCTCGCGCCTTCCAGCAGATTGAGCGTCGTCGGCGCTTGCCGAAAGCTCCACAGTTTCGCCAGCGGCATCCCCAGGATGCGACACAACAGCACGCGATTGACTGCATCGTGGGCAACGACAAGCAGTGTGTCCGCATCTCCAAGGCCAGCGCATGCGCGTTCGAATGCAGGCCACGCACGATCAAGCACATCGGTTACCGATTCACCGCCTGGCCCCGGCATCACCACTGAATCCGGTGCATTGCGCCATGCAGCGAAACGCTCACCGTCGTCCGCGGCGATTTCGGCTGCAAGCTTGCCTTCCCATGTTCCGTGATGGATTTCGCTGAGGCCGGCATCGATCATCAATGTGGATGTGCGCTCATTCCCGAGCGCCAGCTCCGCCGTCCGCCGCGCCCGCATCAACGGCGACGCGACCGCACGCGTGATCGCGACATCCGCAAGGCGCAGGCCGAGTTTGCGCGCCTGCTCCTCGCCAATGACCGAGAGTGGGATGTCGGTCTGCCCCTGATAGCGACCCTCGACATTCCACGGTGTTTCGCCGTGGCGAGCCAGTAATACGCGCATTACTCGACTGTCGCCGTCAGCAAGCGCTGCGCTTCCTCTTCGGCGCGAACGATGAGCTGTCCGTCCTCGACGCCAACCGTGACCCGTCCACCGCCGACCAGCTTGCCGAACAGCAATTCATCGGCGAGTGGACGCTTGATCTTTTCCTGGATCACCCGCGCCATTGGCCGTGCACCCATCAACGGATCGAAGCCGTGTTCGGCCAACCATTGCCGCGCCTCAGGCTCGACGGTCAGGCTGACGTGCTTCTCGTGCAACTGCGCTTCGAGTTCGATCACGAACTTGTCGACCACACGCAGGATGTGCTCGAAGGTCAGGCCGCCGAACTGGATGATCGCGTCGAGACGGTTGCGGAACTCCGGCGTGAATTGCCGACGCACACTTTCCATCGCATCGGTCGCGTGATCCTGTTTGGTAAAACCAATCGAGCGACGCGCCGCGTTCGCTGCACCGGCATTCGTCGTCATCACCAGCACCACATTGCGGAAATTCGCTTCGCGGCCGTTGGTGTCGGTGAGCGTGCCGCGATCCATGATCTGCAACAGCACGTTGTATACGTCCGGATGCGCCTTCTCGATCTCGTCGAGCAGCAGCACGCAGTGCGGGGTCTTGACGATCTTCTCGGTCAGCAAGCCGCCCTGATCAAACCCCACATAACCCGGAGGCGCGCCGAGCAAGCGCGATACCGAATGTGATTCCATGTATTCGGACATGTCGAAGCGAACCAGTTCGATACCGAGTTGCATCGCGAGTTGGCGCGTCACTTCGGTCTTGCCCACGCCGGTCGGGCCGGCAAACAGGAAGTTACCGATCGGCTTGTCGGGATGGCCGAGTCCTGAGCGCGCGAGCTTGATCGCCGAGGCAAGCGTCTCGATCGCCGGGTCTTGCCCGAAGATCACCATCTTGAGGTTGCGTTCGAGATTCTTCAGCACATCCTTGTCGGAAGCCGACACCTGCTTGGTCGGAATCCGCGCCATCCGCGCGACGATGAACTCGATTTCGGGCACATCGACGATCGTCTTGCGCTGGTCTTCCGGCATCAACCGCTGGCGCGCGCCGGCTTCGTCGATCACGTCAATCGCCTTGTCGGGCAGCAAACGGTCGGCGATGTGTTTCACCGACAGATCCACCGCCGCCTGGATCGCTTCGCTGGTGTACTGCACCGAATGATGTTCTTCAAAGCGCGACTTCAATCCATTGAGGATTTCCACCGATTCGGAAACTGTTGGTTCGACAATGTCGATCTTCTGAAAGCGCCGTGCGAGTGCGCGATCCTTCTCGAACACGCCACGGTATTCCTGGAACGTGGTCGAACCAATGCAGCGCAATTCGCCCGATGCCAGCACCGGCTTGATCAGGTTCGACGCATCCATGGTGCCGCCGCTGGCCGAACCCGCACCGATGATGGTGTGGATTTCGTCGATGAACAAGATCGAGCCAGGTAATTTCTTCAATTCGCTGATAACGGCCTTGAGGCGCTTCTCGAAATCGCCACGGTATTTAGTGCCCGCAACCAGTGCACCCAGATCGAGCGAGTAGATCACTGCGTCGGAAAGTACAGCCGGCACCTGGCCTTCGACGATACGTTTGGCCAGACCTTCAGCGAGTGCGGTCTTGCCGACACCGGCATCGCCGACATACAACGGGTTGTTCTTGCGACGGCGGCAGAGCACTTGGATGGTGCGCTCCACTTCTTCGGTGCGGCCGATCAGCGGGTCAATCTTGCCCTGCATGGCGAGTTCGTTGAGGTTGCTCGCGTACTCAGCCAGCGCGCTACCTTTGGCCTCCTCGCTGCCCTCGCCTTCCTTGTGGGTTTCACCGCTAGGTGCATTCGCGCCTGACTCGTCGCCGCCAAGCTTGGCCACGCCATGCGAGAGGTAATTGACGACATCCAGTCGCGTCACGTCCTGCTGGGCGAGGTAATACACCGCGTGAGAATCTTTTTCGCCGAAGATCGCGACCAGCACGTTCGCGCCAGTCACTTCCTTCTTGCCCGAGGACTGCACGTGATACACCGCGCGCTGCAACACGCGCTGGAATCCGAGCGTGGGCTGGGTATCGCGTGCATCGTCTTCCGGCAGAACCGGCACGGTCTCGCGGATGGTCTTGCGCAGTTCGTCGCCGAGTTTCTGCGGATCGCCGCCGCAGGCGCGCAGCACCGTCATCGCCGATGCATTGTCGAGCAGTGCCAGCAACAGGTGCTCCACGGTCATGAACTCATGGCGCGATTCGCGTGCCTGCTTGTAGCACTGGCCGATGGTGAACTCGAGATCCTTGCTGAACATTGGGTGCTCCTGAAGTCTTCTGAGCAGCGATATGGGGACGCGGTTGCAGATTTCATCGTATCGCGCGCGTGTTCAGCCGAACGACCTTGTTCCATCCCTGACTTTCCACCTCCATGCATCCACGATCTGGGTGCTACTTCACGCCTTTTCCCTCTTGTACGGCAATGTGTTCTGGTTCTGTCCTATCAGCGCCTCGTCGTAAAGATGGGTACTACTTCACGCCTTTTCCATCGTGCATAACAGTGGGTGCTGGTTTTGCCTTGAGTAATCGTTCACCTGGGTTACCTTGGACTCTGCCACCTCGCGCGTAAAGATTCCGCAAACGCCGCGACCTCGGGTGTGAACGTGGAGCATGATCTGGGTCGCCTTCTCGCGATCCATCGCGAAGAACTGCTGGAGTACCTCGACCACGAATTCCATCGGGGTGAAATCGTCGTTGATCAGCATGACCTGATACAGCGGCGGGCGCGCCGTCGCAGGCTTGGCAGTCTCCACCACCACGCCATGTTGCGGTTCGCGTTCGGGCAGATGGCGCCTGGATGGACCGAGGCGCTCGTGGATTGTCGTCATGTGAATGTTGATTGGCATGTGATGATTATAGTCGTGGCGCTTGGAATCGAGCTTCACCGAGGCGAAAGCATGGACGCACAGGGCGTGCGGCAGGCACTATCTCAGGTGTTCCTTGCCCGCGTTCAAGACCATCCCTGGATCCATCGGCTCCCACATGTCCAACGAATCAACCATCGCCACCGCCGAAACCCGCAATGTCTGGCAGCCGGATGTCACCGTCGCCACCATTGTCGTGCGTGACGGCGCGCTATTGGTGGTCGAGGAAGACGTTTCCGGCAGGCATGTATTGAACCAGCCGGCCGGGCACCTGGAACCGAATGAATCGCTGATCGAAGCGGCCGTGCGCGAAACCATGGAGGAATCAGGCTGGGATGTCGTGCCCACAGCGCTGGTCGGTATCTATCAGTGGAAAAGCCCTACCGATGGCCGCCATTTCATGCGCGTGGCGATGGCTGCTGATGCGATCCGCCATTATCCGGAACGCGCCCTCGATTTCGGCATCCTGCGTGCGTTGTGGATGACGCCGACCGAATTGCAAGCCGCCGTCGAACGCCATCGCAGCCCACTAGTCTGGCGCGCAGTGTCCGACTATCTTGCTGGTTGCCGGCACCCGCTGTCGGTGCTGACGCATCTTGCATGATGGGCCCGTTGCGATGACCGCATATCCGACGACTGCCGGCAAAGTGATGCTGGGCGTGTCCGGCGGCGTGGATTCGTCGGTCGCTGCGTTGCTGTTGAAGCAATCGGGCATCGATGTCGCTGGCCTGTTCATGCAGAACTGGGAAGACGACGGCAGTGGAGATTGCCGCGCTGAAGACGACCGCAAGGATGCCGTCGCTGTCTGCGGGCGATTGGGCATTCCCTTCCACGCACGCAACTTTGCGCGCGAATACTGGGATGGAGTGTTCCAGCATTTCATCGAGGAATATCGCGTCGGGCGCACGCCGAACCCGGACGTGCTGTGCAATCGCGAAATCAAGTTCAAGACCTTCCTCGACGAAGCGCATGCGTTGGGCGCGGAATGCATCGCGACCGGCCACTATGCGCGCGTCGAGCAACGCGGCGGGCGCTGGTGCTTACTGCGCGGACTCGATGCGGACAAGGACCAGAGTTACTTCCTGCACCAACTCGGGCAGGAACAGTTGGCGGCAACCCTGTTTCCGATCGGCGACCTGCCGAAAGTTGAGGTTCGCCGAATCGCTCGTGAAGCCGACCTGCCGACGCATGCGAAAAAGGATTCGACAGGCATTTGTTTCATTGGCGAACGCGACTTCCGCGAATTTCTTGGCCGCTAC
>JBDSVN010000032.1:0-7542 GCA_039927175.1 Lysobacteraceae bacterium
GACCTTGTGACGATGCGCTGGTGGGACGATCTCTGGCTCAACGAAGGTTTCGCTTCGTGGATGCAGGGACGCACCACCGAGAAATTGCATCCCGAATGGAACAGTGCGCTATCCAAGGTGCAGTCGCGTGATCGTGCAATGGTGCGCGATGCGCTCGCCACCACGCATCCGGTCGTGCAGCACATCGAGACTGTCGAACAGGCCAGCCAGGCTTTCGATACGATCACGTATTCGAAAGGTGAAGCCGTGATCCGCATGCTCGAAGGCTATGTCGGCGCGGATGCATGGCGCGATGGCGTGCGGCATTACATCAAGGTGCATGCGTACGGCAACACGGTGTCGGACGATCTCTGGCGCGCGATCGAATCGACTGCCGGAAAGCCGATCATTCGCATCGCACACGATTTCACCCTGCAACCTGGCGTGCCAATGATCCGCGTCGAGCAGGCTCGTTGCGATGGTGATCACACGGAGCTGCTGTTGCGGCAGAGCGAATTCAGCCAGGATCATCCGGCGAAGACGCCGCTGGCGTGGGAAGTGCCGGTGATTGCGCAAACACTCGGATCTCGGCAGCAGGCACGTACCCTGGTGTCGGGAGGCAAGGCCACGTCCGACGTGCCAGGTTGCGGTACGGTCGTTGTCAACGCAGGACAAAGCGGTTATTTCCGCACCTTGTATGCGCCACAGCAGTTTGCTGCAATCGAATCCGATTTCGCCAAACTCGCACCGATCGACCAACTCGGTATCCTCGACGATACGTTTGCGCTGGACATGGCCGGACTCGCGCCGGCGTCGGGTTATCTCGAACTTGCACAAGCGATGCCGGTCGATGCCGATCCGCAAGTCTGGGGTGGTATTGCAGCTACATTCGCATCTCTCGACGATAATTACCGCAACGATCCGCAAGCACGCGTCACATTCCGCGCGTTCGCCATCAAGCACCTTGCGCCCGTGTTTGCGCGGATTGGCTGGATCGCAAAAACCGGCGAGCCTGATCCGGTGAAGAATCTGCGCAACATGTTGATCGAAACGCTCGGCGCGCTCGGCGATGCGGACGTGATCGCTGAAGCACGGCGTCGTTTCGAAGCGCAAGCGACCGATCCGGAAGCGCTGCCGGCTGCATTACGCAAAACGATCATCGGCGTCGTAGCACGTCATGCGGATGTCACGACATGGGATCGATTGCATGCCGCCGCAATCGCGGAGAAGACGCCGCTGGTCAAGGACGATCTGTACTCCGAGCTGTCTTCCAGTGAGGACGCGACACTTGCGCAGCGTGTGCTCGACCTCTCGCTCACCGACGAACCTGGTGCCACCAATAGTGCGCGGATGATTTCGAGCGTAGCGGAACTGCATCCGGATCTCGCATTCGATTTCGCGGTTGTGCACAGGGAGCAGGTCGATGCGAAAGTCGACAGCACCTCGCGCAGCCGTTACTACCCATCGCTCGCCAGCAATTCGCTGGATCCGGCAATGATCAACAAACTGAATGCGTTCGCCGGCGCCCATATTGCGGCAACTTCACGTCGTGTCTCCGACACCGCGATTGCCACCATCGAATACCGCATCAAGGTGCGCAACGAGCGACTGCCGGCGATGGATGCGTGGTTGCAGAAAAGCGGAAACTGATGGCGCAATGACAAGCAGGCGCAGCAACCGGCCGCGAGAAATGCGGCGGTGTTTGCGCCCACTCGCGTAAACTGCACTGATGGATGTATCGCATTTGCTCGACGGGCTGAACCCGGCCCAGCGCGCTGCTGTCAGCGGCGAGCCGGGCAACTATCTGGTGTTGGCCGGCGCCGGTTCCGGCAAGACCCGCGTACTGATCCACCGCATCGCGTGGCTGCACGAAGTGCTCCGGGTACCGGTGCACGGGATTCTCGCGGTCACCTTCACCAACAAGGCCGCTGGCGAGATGCGCCATCGTGCCGGCGCGTTATTGCCAGCCGGTTCACGTGGCATGTGGATCGGCACCTTCCACGGCCTCGCGCATCGCTTGTTGCGCTTGCATTACACCGAAGCCGCGCTGCCGGAAAGTTTCCAGGTGCTTGATTCGGACGATCAGTTGCGCCTGCTCAAGCGCCTGATTGCCGAAGGCGATATCGACGAGGCGCGCTTCACGCCGCGCCAGGTCGCGCACTGGATCAACGCGCAGAAAGACGAAGGTCGTCGTCCCAAACACATCCAGCCCGGCGGCGATTATTACGCGCAGGTGATGCTGGCCTTGTACGAGGCGTACCAACAGCGTTGCCAGCGTGCCGGATTGGTGGACTTTGCCGAAATCCTGCTGCGTGCGCATGAACTGTGGCTGGAACATCCAGCACTTCTTTCACACTATCGGCAACGCTTTGGGCAAATCCTCGTTGATGAATTCCAGGACACCAACGCGATCCAGTACGCGTTCGTGCGGATGCTTGCAGGCGACACCGGCAACGTGTTCGTGGTCGGCGACGACGATCAATCGATTTACGGTTGGCGTGGTGCGAAAGTCGAAAACATGCAGCGGTTCCTGCATGATTTTGCGAACGTCGAAACGATCAAGCTCGAACAGAATTACCGTTCCAGCGCGACCATTCTTGGTGCCGCGAATGCGGTGATCGGCAACAACGACGATCGCCTGGGCAAGCAATTGTGGACCGACAGCGGCGATGGCGAACCGGTCGATCTGTATGCGTCATACAACGAGATCGATGAAGCGCGCTTCGTGGTCGATCGCATCCGCCGCTGGGTGCGCGATGGCGGCAGTCATGTCGATTGCGCGATCCTGTATCGCAGCAACGCGCAGTCGCGCACGTTCGAGGAAGAATTACGCCGCGAAGACATCGCCTATCGCGTGTACGGCGGCATGCGCTTCTTCGAACGCGCGGAAATCAAGGACACGCTGGCGTATTTGCGGTTGGTTGCCAATCGCTCTGACGATCCCGCATTCGAGCGTGCGGTGAACACTCCGGTGCGTGGCATTGGCGGACGCACGCTCGACGAAGTACGGCGCGTCGCACGCGAAGGTGCGATGTCGTTGTGGGAAGCGTCCGGCGAATTGACGGTGTCCACGCAACTCGCAGGACGCGCACGCAATGCGCTGCGCGCTTTCATCGATTTGATCGAAGCGCTCGCACACGAACTGCGCGACATGGACTTGAAGGAACAGGTCGATCACATCCTGCTGCGCTCTGGCCTGCGCGAGCACTACGCTGCCGAATCGCGCGGCACGATCGAATCGCGCACCGACAACCTCGACGAACTCGTTTCCGTCGCATCGCGCTTCGTGCGCCGCGACGAGGAAGAAAACGCCGGCATGTCCGATCTGGTCGCATTCCTCGCCTACGCATCGCTGGAAGCCGGCGAAGGCCAGGCCGAAGTCGGCGAGGATGCGGTGCAGATGATGACCTTGCACAGCGCAAAAGGGCTCGAATTCCCGCTCGTCTTTCTCGCCGGCCTCGAAGAAGGATTGTTTCCCAGCGCCCGTTCGCTGGAAGAAGCCGGACGCCTCGCCGAAGAACGCCGCCTCGCCTACGTCGGCATCACCCGCGCGCAAGTCAAACTCGTACTCAGCTACGCCGAAGTGCGCCGCATCCACGGCCAGGACAACTACGGCATGCCGTCGCGTTTTCTCCGCGAGATTCCGGCTGCACTCGTGCACGAAGTGCGCCCGAAAATCCAGCTCAGTCGCCCGAATTACGGTGGCCGCGCGAGTGAATCGATTCAACCAATCTCTGCGCCTGGCTTGCGCCTCGGTCAGCGCGTCACGCATCCAAGTTTCGGCATCGGCATCGTGATGGACGCCGAAGGCGCCGGCACCCATGCGCGCGTGCAAGTGAATTTCGAAACCGCCGGCCCGAAGTGGCTGGTGATGGCTTATGCGAATTTGCAGGCGATGTAGCAAAGCACCTGCTTCTGCACGCGGAAGCATCCAGGAGTCAGGCCAAACAGAAAAGGGCATCCAACCGGATGCTCTTGACGCATTGCATACCGCGCGCAGCGTTCAATGCAGGCCGTATGGCGACGTCTGTGTGAGCTCGGAATCGGTGCGATACCACGCGGCGCGCATCGCTTGTCTGGCTTCGTCCCAACTCAGGCGCGATGCGCCCTTGTTGCGATTCCACATCGCATGCAGGTTGTTGCTGGCATCCTCCCAGCTACGATTGTTGTTCAAGCGGTCTACGATGCCGGCTCGATATGCTGGCGCGTAATCTTCGTAGCTCAGCTTCCTGTCGTAATACGGCTCGGTGATGAAGGCGCGCTGCCAATAGAGTTCGTCCGCGCTCAGGTTGGGTGACGGGTTTGCCTGCTGCGCGATCAAATCGCCGAAGCGCACTTCTTCTACAGTCGGATTGACTGCTTCGCCGATGCCCTTGCCGGCAAATCCGCCGACAACAGTACCGATGGCACCGCCAATCGCCGTACCAAGTGGGCCGGCAACCGAGCCCATCATGATGCCTGCAGTCAGACCGCCAACGGCGCCAAGACCGGTACTGACCGGATGCGAACCCGGCGCGGCAGTGATCGGGTCGCGGTGCATGTCGATTTCTTCTTGTTCCACAACATGTTTCTGGAGATCCATCATGTTCTAGCTCCTGGTTGCGATCGAAGGTGTGCAAGTTCTGCCAGTGGCAGCAATGCCAAGCCATGCAGTCACCAGCACACACCCCGACTATTGGCAAAAGCGGATGAATCATTTCGCAATGCTGCAGACCGGCCTGAATAAAACCGCCAGACGGTTCAGCCAATCGCGTGCTGATGGCGTTGTAGCTTGATCGATGGGTTGGCATACAAAGTCGTGCAGGACGTTAATGATTTTGCAAAATCGCCATGAAGATCCGATCAACGAATGCGATGATCCTGCGCCGAGCAGCGGGCAACATGGCGAGCCCCCGATGGCAGCCTATCGGCGGTGGAGGTGACGCCAGAATTCCCGAGCGCATTCGCTGCGGAGGCCGCCGATCGCCAGAAGCGCGGCATCTCCGCGCCCGGCGAGCGTGCGGATTCATACACCTTCGCGCCCGACCTCAACACGCCGCTGCGCTTCGAGAAAATCGCGATGCTGCTTTCGCAACGCAGCCATTCCGACACTCGCATCGAAAAGATTCTTGGCGTCAATTGTGCAAGATTATTTCGCGAAGCGATCGCGGCCTGAAGATGGCAAAAAGCGCTGCGCTGCCTTGGTAAATCGCGACCGTTGGCGTGCTGTTCTGGCCCCGACTTGCGATAGGCAGGGGTGAATCTATACTTGCGTATCCGATGCGTTTGGGGAAACGCAAATGCGTAGATTCCTGAAGTGGATTGGCCGCACTCTGCTAGCCGTCGTCGTGGTTGGGCTGATTGTGTACGCGTTGGCCTGGCGGCACAGCGAACAGGCGCTCGCACGGCATTTCACGATCAACGATCCACCGTTGGCGATTGCGCATGATCCGGCCACGCTTGCGCGCGGCCAGCATCTGTTTGCAACGCGCGGCTGTGAGGAATGCCACGGCGCCAATGGCATTGGACACTTGGTGTTTGATGCCGGTCCGGTGATCCACTTGGTCGCACCGAACCTGACACCGACAGGGCCGGTCGCGCACCTCAGCGGTGATGCCATTGCGGCAGCGATTCGTCACGGTGTTCGCCCTGATGGCACGCCGCTGGTATTCATGCCGTCCGAGGATTTCGCAAATCTCGACGATGCCGACACCGCCGCACTGGTCGCGTACGTGCAATCGCTGCCGCCATCGTCGAACGATCCGGGTCGTCTGGCAGTGCGGCCGTTGGCACGCGTGTTGTACCTGTTTGGACAATTCCCGCTGACACCAGCCGAGCACATCGACCATGCGCCACGCACGCGCACTGCGCAGGTCATCGCTGCGACGGCGGCCTACGGCGAATATCTCGCGCATGCATGCACCGGTTGCCACGGTCGCGATCTGGCAGGGCAAGCGATTCCCGGTGCTCCGCCGGGCACGCCGCGCGCAGCCAACCTGACACCTGCTGCGAGTGGATTGCGCGACTGGAAAGAAGCGGATTTCATGCATGCCATGCACGATGGAAAGAAGCCCGACGGCAGCGCGTTGGATCCAATCATGCCGTGGCGAAGTTTCGGCCGCATGAGCGATACCGAATTGCACGCACTCTGGCTTTACCTGCGTTCGCTGCCGCCGAAGCAGGGCCATGCATCGCGTTGACGGCGACGCACGGCACGCCAATTCAGGGGGAAACCCGGACGACGATGGATTCCGGCGCAGAAGGGTTTGTTCATCGACAACGGCAGCGGCCCGGCGTCACGCGATGATGCGCGCGCCATGCACTCAATGCCACTGGAACAGCGTCCACTGCACGGGGATCACGTTGTTGCCCTTGGCATCGGCATGATCGATGCGGCCATCGCCATTGGTGTCGTTGATCTCGAATGCCGGCCCATGCGCAGGCTTTACCCTGACCTTGGTGAGCTGGCCGCCGTGGCGAAATTCCTCGATGCGGTCGCCGTTGGATTCGGTGCGCACGCTGACGCTGTCGGTACCAGCGCTCAATTTCTGGTCGCCGGATTTCGGCGGCGGATGGAAGGCATCGTCGGTCGGCAGGCGTGGTGCATAGGTTGGATCGCCATCAGCTTTCGGCGTGGCCTCCGGTTTTTTCGTTGCGACGGTGGAAGGCGCGGACTCGGGCGGCAGCGGCGCGAGACGCGGATCGTCGGCCGCGATCGGCGCGGAAGCTGGCTGGCCGGGATCGTCCATTGAGGGCGGCGGCGGTGCAGTCGCAGGCGCGGGGTCTTTGCTTGCTGCCCATGCCGGCGCCGTTGCCAGCAGCAGCGCGATCAGCAATCCATTGCATTGGGTGCGCATGACAATTCTCCGGAAGTGATTGCTTGATCTTCCCATTGTGGCGCGTGCGTTGAAAGCGCCGCGTCATCGCCGTTCAGCAGCGGTGCCCATTGCGCCAGCAAAGCCGGGGCTGCGCACGCCTACAATGGCGTTTTGCAGCAACGAGTTCTCGCATGCCTAGGCTGGTCCTGATCGATGGTTCGTCCTACCTGTATCGCGCCTTCCACGCGCTGCCGCCGCTGAGCAATGCGCAGGGCGAGCCGACTGGCGCGCTGTTCGGCGTGGTCAACATGCTGCGCGCGACCTTGAAGGAAAAGCCGGACTGCGCGGCATTCGTGGTCGATGCGCCGGGCAAGACCTTCCGCGACGACCTGTACGCCGATTACAAGGCGAACCGTCCATCGATGCCCGACGACCTGCGTGCGCAGGTCGAACCAATGCTGCAGATCGTCGAAGCGCTCGGGTTTCCGATTCTGCGCATCGACGGCGTTGAGGCCGACGATGTGATCGGTACGCTTGCGGTGAAGGCGCAGGCCGATGGTGTGGAGGTGACGATCTCCACCGGGGACAAGGATTTCGCGCAACTGGTGCGTCCGGGCATCGTGCTGGTCAACACGATGAAGACCCAGCACAGCAATGGCAGTCGACTGGATTCAGAAGCGAGTGTGATCGAAAAATTCGGCGTGCGGCCCGACCAGATCATCGACCTGCTCGCGTTGATGGGCGACAGCGTCGACAACATTCCCGG
>JBDSVN010000033.1:0-3487 GCA_039927175.1 Lysobacteraceae bacterium
TTCCACGGCCGCAATCTGGTGGATTGAGCCAGCGGTAACGCCCCACATCGGCCTTGTCTGGCGGGTGTCCTGGCATTGCATCGTAAAAGCCGGCCTTGTGTCGGCTTTTGCATCATGGAAACTCTGCAAACGGATTGTCCGCTTCAGATTCTGTACGCCACCGCTTTCATCAGCGCGCTCGCTGCACGCATGGCGTGCTTGATCGGTGCCGGCAAGTCGCGTGCGCCGGCGGCTTGCGCGTTGTCGGCATGGCGCGCTTCATCGGCTTTCATCACACCAACGATCGCACGGCTGCGCGCATCGGCCTCGGGTAGCGAATGCAGGTGTTCGCCCAGGTGCGCTTCCACCTGGCGCTCGGTTTCAACCACGAAGCCGAGGTTCCATCCATCGCCACGCAAACCGGCGAGTACGCCAATCGCGTAACTACCGGCATACCAGATCGGATTGAGCAGGCTCGGTCGGCTATCGAGTTGTTTCAGGCGTTCGCCGCACCAGGCAAGGTGGTCGGTTTCCTCGGCGGCGGCTTCCAGCAATTGCGTGCGCGTGGATGGATCGCGTGCAACTGCGGCCTGTCCGAAATACAACGCCTGCGCGCAGACTTCGCCAACATGGTTGATCCGCATCAGGCCGGCTGCGTGTGAGCGTGCGGGAGCATCAAGATCGGCTTCGGGTACGTTCGCAGCGGGGTTTGCCGTGCGTGCGGCAGGCTGCGCGATCAACGCGCTGGTGAGTGCGTGCTCGGCCTCAATCAGCAGTCGGTCGATGCGGCTGTAGTGGCGCAAAGCTTTCATGCGGGGCCTTGGATGAGGTGTATGGCGATCAATTGCAATGGATATTGCACCCGAATTGCTGTTCCATTCATCAGGTGCAGGAGGCAATTGCGCCCATCGCTGGATGCTAGCACGGGGGTTGGGGTGGCTTGCCATGCGCTGGAAAGACCGCTATCATCCTCGCTCTTTGGTTACCCAAACGTCCCCGTCGGAGCTGTGATGAAGACTTTCAGCGCCAAGTCGGAGACCGTGAAGCGTGATTGGTACCTTGTGGACGCAGCGGGCAAGACCCTCGGCCGTCTCAGTTCCGAACTCGCCACGCGTCTGCGCGGCAAGCACAAACCCGTTTACACGCCGCACGTCGATACCGGCGATTACCTCGTCGTGATCAACGCCGACAAGATCGCTGTGACCGGCAAGAAGTTGTCCGACAAGATGTACTACCGGTTCACCGGTTACATCGGCAACCTCAAGTCCGAGTCGCTTGGCCAGTTGCTGGCCCGCAAGCCCGAGCGTGTGATCGAGATCGCCGTCAAAGGCATGCTCCCGAAGAACCCGCTGGGTCGGGCGATGTTCCGCAAGCTGAAGGTTTACAGCGGCGCGAACCATCCGCATGAAGCGCAGCAACCACAAGTGTTGGATATCTAATGGCTACCACTCAGCACAATTACGGCACCGGCCGTCGCAAGTCCTCCACTGCCCGCGTGTTCATCCGCAACGGCAATGGCAGCATCATCGTGAATGAGCGTCCGCTCGACGAGTTCTTCGGTCGTGAAACCTCGCGCATGATCGTGCGCCAGCCGCTGGAACTGACCAAGCACACCGAGACTTTCGACATCAAGGTCACGGTCGCTGGCGGCGGCAGTACCGGCCAGGCTGGCGCGATCCGCCTCGGCATCGCGCGTGCGCTCGTCGAATACGACGAAACGCTGAAGACCGATCTGCGCAAGGCCGGTTTCATGACCCGCGATGCGCGCGAAGTCGAGCGCAAGAAGGTCGGCCTGCACAAGGCACGTCGCGCTACCCAGTTCTCGAAGCGCTAAGTTTTACAAAGAAGTCCATAGCCCCGTCGCCAAGCGGTAAGGCACCTGACTCTGACTCAGGCATCGGTGGTTCGAATCCATCCGGGGCTGCCAAACAGAAGTCCGACGCCACCAGCGACATGGCAACAAAAGCCCGCCCATCGGCGGGCTTTTTGTTTGTGTGCGATTTGACGTTTCCCGCAAGTGCGCGCATCGCGAATCGCGTGATGCATCGGCAGCGTACAATTTGCGATCACTTTGGTTTGGATGGCATCTCATGAAGCTTGGATCCCTCAAGGAAGGCGGCCGCGACGGCACGTTGATCGTGGTATCGCGCGATCTGTTACACGCGGTTCGCGCCGTCGGTATTGCCGACACGTTGCAGCACGCGCTGGAAGACTGGTCGAACAGTGCGCCGCGCTTGAATGCCTTGGCTGAAAAATTGAATGCCAGTGAAGCCGAAGGTGCGTTCGATCTAGAGATGGCGCAACTGGCCGCGCCGCTACCGCGCGCTTACGAATTTGTCGATGGCAGCGCGTATCTGCCGCATGTCGAGCGCGTGCGTCGCGCGCGTGGGGCAGAAGTGCCGGCGAGTTTCTATACCGATCCGCTGATGTACCAGGCGGTCAGCGCCGGCTTCTATGGCCCGCGCGATCCGGTACTGGTTCCTGACGCCGCGTATGGCATCGATCTTGAAGCCGAAGTCGTGGTGGTGACCGATGACGTACCGATCGCAGTGTCGGCCGAGCAGGCCGCGCAGCACATCCAGCTGATCGGCCTGGTCAACGACGTGAGCTTGCGCAACCTGATTCCTGGCGAGCTCGCCAAGGGTTTCGGCTTCCTGCAATCCAAGCCGCGTTCGGCGCTATCGCCGGTATTCGTCACGCCTGATGAGCTCGGCGAAGCGTGGCGCGACAACAAGGTGCATCTGGCGATGCTGACCCACGTCAACGATGTGTGGTTCGGCGCGCCGGAAGCGGGAATCGACATGCAGTTCAATTTCGCTCAATTGGTCGCGCACGCTGCAAAATCGCGTCCGTTGAGTGCCGGCACCGTAGTCGGTTCCGGTACCGTTGCCAACCAGGACACATCGCTCGGAGCGTCGTGCTTCGCCGAGAAACGCACGGTGGAAACACTGGAAACCGGCGCCCCGATCACGCCGTTCATGGCGTTCGGCGACACGGTACGGATCGAAATGCTCGACCGCGAAGGCCGCAGCGTCTTTGGCGCGATCGAGCAGACGATTCGCCACGCGGGCTGAAGTGCTTACTTGGGAAGCGTTATTCCCGTTCGGCGTATCCGGAGCAACCGCACGTCGGATCCGGCCTTTACAGCGCTTTCCATTGATCGTGGCAACCGCTAGCCTGCTGATCGGGGGCCTGCCTTGTACGGCGGCTTGGGGCGATCTGTGCACGAGACACTGCGGTTTTACAGCTACTGGCGTTCCAGCGCCGCGTATCGCGTACGCATCGCGCTGAACCTCAAGCACCTGCATTACGAGACGGTGCCTGTGCACCTGATCGACGGCGGCGGACAACAACACTCATCGGAATATCGGGCGATCCAGCCGCAAGCACTGGTGCCTGCGCTGATGCACGGCAATCGCGTTCTGCGGCAATCGATGGCGATCATCGAATACCTGGATGAGACATGGCCCGATCCGCCACTGTTACCGACGAAAGCCCGCGACCGCGC
>JBDSVN010000034.1:0-8950 GCA_039927175.1 Lysobacteraceae bacterium
TGTGCATCCAGCACGAGATGGACCATTTGGCCGGCAAGTTGTTCGTGGATTACCTGTCGCCGCTGAAACGCGAAATGGTCAAGAAAAAGCTCGCCAAGGCGCGCAAGGACGCTGCTGCCGAGTCGGAAAGCAAGACGCCCGAACGCGCCGCCTCGGCATGAGTGGTCCGCTACGGATCGTCTTCGCCGGCACCCCCGATTTCGCACTGCCCAGCCTACGGGCTGCTGCGCGCATGGGCGAGCTGATTGCGGTCTATACGCAACCTGATCGCCCTGCCGGGCGCGGACGCCAACTCACCTCATCGCCGGTCAAGCAAGCCGCACTGAACAACGGCTGGCCGGTACTGCAACCAACCACGATGAAAACCATCGATTCGCGAAATGCGCTGGCAGCACTCGCACCGGATCTGCTGGTCGTGGTCGCCTACGGGCTGATCCTGCCACCGAAGATTCTCGCGATTCCGCGGTATGGCTGCTGGAACGTGCATGCATCGCTATTGCCGCGTTGGCGCGGCGCGGCGCCGATCCAGCGTGCAATCGAGGCCGGCGATGCGCAGACTGGCGTTTGCCTGATGCAGATGGCCGAAGGCCTGGATGCCGGACCGGTGCTGCTGTCGCAAACCCTATCGATTGATGCCGACGATACCGGCGGCAGCCTGCACAATCGACTCGCCGCACTCGGCGCGGAAGTCCTTTCCGACGGTCTGACCTTGCTGCGTGCCGGCATGCGCCCGGTCGCGCGGCCGCAAGCGGAAGCCGGCGTCACCTACGCAAGCAAGCTCGCCAAGAACGAAGCGCGGCTGGACTGGAATCGGCCGGCGAGCGAGCTCGAACGCAAGGTGCGCGCATTCAATCCATGGCCGATCGCCGAAGCCGTCATCAATGGCGAACGCCTGCGCATCCATGAAGCGCGCGTGCATGAGGTGACCCACAACGCCACGCCTGGCAGCGTGCTGGCGACGGCGCCCGATGGCCTCGACATCACCTGCGCTAATGGCGCGTTGCGCCTGACCGTGGTGCAACGCGAAGGCGGCCGCGCGATGCCGGTTTCCGACTATCTCAACGCGCGCCTGTCGCTGCACTGATGGGCGCACCGCAGACGCCGCATGGGACCGATATTGGCGCGACCGCGCGCGCAGCGGCGGCGCGCGCGATTGATGCGGTGCTGCACGATGGCCGTTCGCTGAAAGTGGTTCTGGCCGACTCGCTGCCAGCCATCGACGATGTGCGCGATCGCGCACTTATCGAGGCGATCTGTTTCCATGCCTTGCGCCACCAACGTCGTTATCGGTATGCGCTTTCGCAATGGATGGACAAGCCGTTGCCGCAGCGCGAACACGCCATCGAATCGCTGTTGCTCGCCGGACTTGCCCAACTCGATGCGCTCGGACTTCCCGCGCATGCGGCCGTGTCCGCGACAGCCGAAGCCGCACGTTTGCTGCGAAGGCCGGCGTTCGTCGGGTTGGTCAATGCCCTGCTGCGACGTGCATCGCGCGAACCGTGGCCGGTAAGCGACAACCCAGCGATCGAGCATTCGTATCCCGACTGGCTCGCCGCACGCTTGCGCACCGATTGGCCGGACGACTGGGAAGCGCTACTCGCCGCGGGCAACAAGATCGCGCCACTGTGGTTGCGGGTCAACGCGCGCGTGAGCGATCGCGCAACGTATGCGCAAAGCTTGCATGCGGCGCAAATCGCCTGCATATCGCCGGACGGGTTCGAGTTTGCGCTGCGGCTCGATCAAGGCGGCGCACCCGAAGGCTTGCCGGGCTGGGGTGAGGGCGTGGTGTCGGTGCAGGATGGCGCCGCGCAACTTGCCGCCATGGCGCTCGATCTGCGCCGGGACGAAAGAGTCCTCGATGCGTGTTGCGCGCCGGGCGGCAAGACTGCAGCGATGCTAGAAATCACCGACCTCGTGTTGACTGGGCTCGACAACGATCGCGAGCGATTGGCCCGCGTGGATGCGACGCTGCATCGATTGCAACTGCGCAGGAATACGACGTTGAAGTCCGCTGATGCGGCCGATCTCGACGCATGGTGGAATGGCGAAGCGTTCGATGCCGTGCTGCTCGATGCGCCCTGCTCCGGCACCGGCATCATCCGCCGCCAGCCGGATATCAAATGGCATCGTCGCGAGTCCGATCTTGTCGCGCTGACCGCAAACCAGGATCGCCTGCTGGATGCGCTGTGGCGTGTCGTGAAACCGGGTGGGCGCTTGTTGTACGCGACCTGCTCGATCCTGCGCGTGGAAAACAACGAACGGATCGCCGCGTTTCTCGCGCGCACGGCGGATGCAATCGAGCTCCCGCTGGATGCGCAATATGGCCGTGCTGCGCATCCGGGTCGCCAGCGCATGCCGGGCGATGACGGCATGGATGGTTTCTATTACGCATTGATCGGCAAGCAAGCTGCGCACTGATCGCGTGCGCGTTTGCTATCGTGCCGCGATGACGAACGCCATCCGCCGCGACCAATGGATCCTGCTGTTCGCGGTGCTGCTGGTGATCGGCGCCGGCATCGGCTTGCGCGATCCATGGCCTGCGGACGAACCGCGTTTCGCGCTGGTCGCCAGGCAGATGGTGGATACCGGCCTGTGGCTGTTTCCGCAGCGCGGCAACGAGTTGTACGCCGACAAGCCACCGCTGTTCATGTGGCTGCAGGCGATTGCTTACCTGTTCACGCGCTCATGGCGGATCGCCTTCCTGCTGCCGTCGTTGCTCGCCGCGATAGGCGCGGTTGTCTGCGTGTACGACCTGGGTCGCCGGCTGTGGTCGCACAAGATCGGGTTGTATGCGGCATACGGATTGTTGTTCGCACTGCAATTCACCTATCAGATGAAGAAAGCGCAGATCGATCCGCTGGTGACGTTCTGGATCACGCTGGCGAATTACGGACTAATTCGGCACGTCCTGCACGGACCAAACTGGCGTTGGTGGATTCTCGGCTGGTTTGCTGCCGGCCTCGGCGTGATCACCAAAGGCGTGGGCGTGCTCGCGATCCTGATGCTGCTGCCGGCAGCGTATGCAAGCCTGCAAGGCTGGCCGGGCGTGCGCCTGCATGTGCGCGATCCGAAATTCTGGCTCGGGCCTGTCTTTTTGCTTCTCGCCATCGCGTTGTGGTTGGTGCCGATGTTGCTTGCGGTTCATGCAAGCGGCGATCCGGCGCATGCAGCTTATGCACACGACATCCTGTTCCACCAGACGGCACAACGTTATGCCGAGTCGTGGGATCACCAGCAACCCTGGTGGTATCAACTCACGGTGATGCTGATGTGGGCGCCGTTGATCCTGGCGTTGCCTTGGGCAATTCCGGCATGGGCCACTCGCCTGCGACGCCGCGATCCACGCTATCTGCTGCCGCTCGCGTGGTGGTTGTTGATCGTCGTGTTTTTCTCGATTCCGCACGGCAAGCGCGACATGTACATCATGCCTGCGCTGCCGATGGCCGCACTCGCATTTGCGCCGCTGTTGCCGGGGTTGTTGCGCAAGCCCGGGCCGCGTGCAATCGCGCTGTTGTTTGGCACAGCGCTCACCCTGCTGTTGCTGATCGCCGGGCTTGGTATCGTCGAAGGCAATCCGCATTTGCTCAAGCGCCTGATGCAGGGCCGCGGCATTGACCTTGGGCATGCGCGCGCCATCGGCGGCATGCTCGCGGCGATGGGCGCGTGGAGCGCAGCTGCATTGCTCTGGTATCGGCAGCGTCCCGGCCATGCACTGGCATGGATGCTCGGTGGTTTGTGGGTCTTGTACGGATTGATCGGGCATCCATTGCTCAACGATTTCAGTTCGGCGAATGCGCTGATGGAGCGTGTCGATCATCGCATCGGCGCTGAAGGCGAACTCGGCATGGTCGCGTGGAAGGAACAGAACCTGCTGCAATACGAGCGTTCCGCGGCGACTTTCGGTTTCACCAAACACTGGGCGGAGCAACGCAGCGCCGCTGCCGCATGGCAGGCGCAGTCGCCACGAACGCGCTGGTTGTTCGTGCTTGAGGATGCGCTCGGTCCTTGCGTGGATCGCAGCCGTGCCGAATTCGAGGGCATCGCAAATCGCCGACGCTGGTGGCTGGTACCAGGCGATGCGTGGAAGCCGGGTTGCATCGATGATGCGAATGCACCAAATCAGCTACTGACACATGACGACGAGCAGGGAGGCTGAGCCTGACGCACAACGTCCAGTTCAGCGGCATTGCGTTTGCGTTATGTGCATGCAGGGGCGCGGCACTATCGGAAAACGCCCAAGATATGGACAGTCTTCAACAAAAATTCATCTGCATGCAGCGAACCAGTTGACTCGTTGCAATGCCGATGGCGATTTTCAGACTGCTGATTAAAATCAGCACGACAGCAGGGCGCGCCAGTGATCGACCACTGCCTCGAGTCGAAAACGCGGATCGGGGCCGGTGTGCGGTCTTGCTCCGGCACGCCATGCTCGAATGCGTTCGCAATAGGCATCGAATAATCCAAGACGCGACGCCAGCTTCGCCGGTCCACTGCGCAGTCGCGACGACATCCCGCCAAACGCATGTTCATAACCGCGCTGCCATCGCGTCACCGGGAGCACCTGCCGGGGATCACCGATCACTTCGATCGCCGCTCCGCAGTCGTGGGTCAGCACGGGCGTTCCCAAAGCCAGCGACTCGGCGAACACCAGGCCGAATGTTTCCGGAATCACGAAGTTCGGGCAAAACGTACATAGCGCAGTGCGGACTTCGGCATGGATGCGCGCCTGTGGCTGCGGGCCGAGGAAAGTCACTCCTTCGATCCGTGCATGCTGGTCAATCTTGTAACCGGGGTTCCCGATCACCAGACGCAATTCGGGAATCGACTGATGCAATACACGGAACGCATCCAGGGTGTACTTCAGGCCCTTGTTCGGCGATGAAAAGAAGACCAATTTGTCAGTGTCGACAGGCGATCCATCCGGCACCAGCGCAGCGTCGACAGGGTTGTAGATCGTGTGCGTGCGCACCTTGTCTGCAACTCCAGCACGAATGAGCGTCGCATCCACACCGCGACGTTGCGTGTCCGAGACACACACGATCCTTGTCGACAGATCGCGCAGCACTGTAGCCGTGCTTGCAAGTCGACGGCCGCGCGTCGAACCAGGGTGGATCTGGTCGTGGACCCAGAGATCGCAACGCGCATCGGGATAGATGGCGTGCACGTCGGGAATCGCGCGCACGTCACGGACAACCACGACATGCGTGATGCCGGGAATCCGCCCTGGAGGATGGTAGCGACCGCATGTTTCGATCCGGTTGTGCTGGATCACATGCGCATCGAGCGCATCGGCGATCCGGATCACGGATGATTCGGTCCCGCCAGTCGCCTGGCGATGGATCGAGTCGGTGTCATAGGGACGCACGCAGACTGGATCCCAGAACAGGACCGAATTCATGCGACGTTCCGATGGCGCTGTTGCAGGGCGCGGTATTTTTCGTAGACGTAGCGCGCATGGCAGAAGTGGTAAGTGCGGGCCATCGCCCCGTCCAGGAATCCGCCGCGCAGGATGAAGTTCTTCAACCAGTAAGCGGCAGCGTGCGCAGGCGCAGAGAACAGAGTGGTGCGATGCCCCTCTGCATGCTTCTGCGTTGCCCAGAGTGTCGCGTAGTGCGCCAGTTTGGCGCGGTAGTCGTCCAGCGATCGCGCCGTATCGTGTTCGATGCGGGCATGCAGGTGGGCGACTTTGCGGCCGCGCAAATCCAGCTTCTCGTGCACATGGGACGGGAGGTAGCGCAGGTCGTTTCGGAACAGGCGTTCGACACCTTCGTGGCCCCATCCGCCGTGATTGAGGGCGGTGCCGAGAAAATGCGTGCGTCGCTCAAGTTCCCAGACGTCCGCGCGTTCAATCGTGCGATTTGCGAATAGCGCGCGCAGCGCATCCGCAGCACCGTCTCCGAGCCATTCATCGGCGTCGAGCAATAAAACCCATGGTTGTGACGCCGCTGCAATGGCCGCGTTTTTCTGGGCAGAAAAACCCAGCCAATCCTGATGACACACGCGTGCGCCAGCTCCATCGGCCTCGGCGACTGTGGTGTCGCTTGAACCCGAGTCCAGGACCAACACCTCCCCACAAACGCATGCCAGCGAAGCCACGCAGCGTCCAATACGTCCCGCTTCGTTCTTCGCGATCACCACGCCCGACAACGGCAAGGATGCAGTCATGGGCTCCAGTCCGCTGCGTAGGGGTCGGGGCCTACATGGCTTGGTGGACGTTGTCTGTAGCGCTTGTAAGTCCATTGGTACTGGGCCGGATCGCGTTCGGCGATCGTTTGCACGACCGCATTCATGGCAGCGACCGCAACCTGCAGATCGGTATCGCGGAGCGATTCAGGTGCCGGAAACAGGTGCACATCGAAATGGATTGCTCCCGACCGGTTCGCGCTGTAGCGGCGTTCGGCAACCGCAAACAACACCGCCGCTCCTGTGCGCTGCGCCAGTCGCGGCAGCAGGGTCATGCTCAACGCGTCCATGCCAAAAAAAGGTACGAACACGCCATCTCCTGCCTTGGGTTGCTGGTCTGGAAGAATCCCGATCACGCCGCCGGCATTGAGCGCCTTGAACAAGCCGCGCATCGCCGCACCTTCAGCCGGAATCTGGCGTACGTTCGCGCGGCCGCGCACGCGCCGCAGGAACGCTTCGCCGGATGGATGTTCTGGCCGTCGATACAGCACCGTGATCGGCGTGCGTGCGGCGAGCCACTGGTTCAGTAATTCCCAGTTGCCGTAATGCGGTGCGGCGATGATCAGGCCACGGCCTGACGCAAGCGCGACATCGAACAGCTCCTGCCCGTACACGTTGGCGATCAAGCGCAGGTTGTCGCGCTCGGGTCGCGTCCAGAAGCGCAGCGTCTCGAATGCGCCGCGGCCAGTTTCACGCAAGACGGCGCGGAGCAATTGTTCCTGTTCGGCCGCATCGCGTTGCGGATAGACGATTTCCAGGTTGCGACGCGCGACGCGCGCTTCACGCACGTTGCACACGCGCCCCATCCACGCAGCAACATCGCCCAGCCAATGCAGCGCGCGCAGCGGCAGGCGGCCGATGGTCGCGGCGAGCAGGTACAGCAGGTTTCCGGCAATGTCGGCGATCCGCATGCGGCAAGTCTAAACGCTGCGCGTTGACCTTCGCGGCGCATGGCGTGCAGCATGCGCCGATGCCTCCACCGGGTTTCCCATGCTTGCCCTGATCCAGCGCGTCACCCGTGCCGAGGTGCGCGTTGCCGGCGAGAGCGTCGGCGTGATCGGTCATGGATTGCTGGCGCTGATCGCGATCGAGCCAGACGATGGCGAAGTGCAGGCGCAACGCATGTGCCAGCGGTTGCTTGGTTATCGCATCTTCGCTGACGACGAAGGACGCATGAACCGCTCACTGGCCGACACCGGCGGCGGCTTGCTGCTGGTCAGCCAGTTCACCCTCGCCGCCGATACCCGCAAAGGCATGCGACCGGGATTTTCGACTGCGGCCGCGCCGGATGTCGGATTGCGTTGGTATAACCGCCTGGTCGAAATCGCCACTGCCAGTCATCCGCAGGTTGAGATTGGCCGTTATGGAGCCCATATGCAGATCGAACTGGTCAACGACGGCCCGGCGACGTTCCTGCTCGGTGCCAGTCGAAACCCCGACTGAACCCCTCCCAGCCCTTTCCCATCAATTACTTGGGAACGGAGCGCCTGGCTACGATATAATGCTAGGTCAACTTCACGCGGCGCACCCATGTCAACGACCACCAAACCAGCCGAACAGCAAAAGTCCGAGATCAAGCTGCTCATCAGCAAAGGGCTTGAGCAGGGTTATCTGACGTATGCCGAGGTCAACGATCACCTGCCGGACGATCTCGTCGATCCGGACCAGATCGAAGACATCATCGGCATGATCAACGGCATGGGCATCCAGGTGCACGAGACTGCGCCGGATGTCGAGTTGCTGTTGACCGAGCCGCCGTCGACGAACACCGACGACACCGCTGCTGAGGAAGCTGCTGCCGCGTTGTCCTCGCTGGATGCCGAGGCCGGCCGCACCACCGATCCGGTGCGCATGTACATGCGTGAGATGGGTACGGTCGAACTGCTCAACCGCGAGGGCGAAATCGCGATTGCCAAGCGCATCGAGGAGGGCCTGCTCCAGGTGTTGTCTTCGCTGGCCAGCTTCCCGTGGTCCACGCATCTGTTGCTTGAGGATTACGACCTGCACCTGGAAGGCAAGAAGCGCCTGGCCGAACTGGTCACCGGGTTTGCCGACATTGACGCGCCAGAGGCGTTGCCGGTCGAAGCGGCCGATGCCGAAATCGAAGCCGACGATGCGGATGCCGATGGCGACGAAGATGCGACGCCTGTTGATACCGGGCCGGATCCGGTCGAAGTGGCGCGGCGCATGGATCTGCTGCGTTCGCTGTACGGCAAGTTCCAGAAAGCGCACGCCAAGTTCGGTCCGGCCGACAAGAAAGTGCTCAAGCTCCGCGCCGACATGGCCACCGAGTTCATGACCTTCAAGTACCCGCTCGGCATGGTGGATACGCTGACCCGCAAACTGCGCGAAGTGGTTGGCTCGGTGAAGGAACACGAACGCCACATCCTCGATATCTGTTCGCGCAAGGCCAAGATGCCACGCAAGGATTTCCTGCGCGCATGGGAAGGCAATGCGACCAACCTGAAATGGGCCGACGAAGTCATCCGCCGCAAACAGAAATGGGCCTCGGGGATCCGCGAGCACAAAGACGCGATCGTCTCCGAACAGGAAAAGCTGATCGGAATCGAGAACGCGTTGTTCCTGTCGATGCCGGACATCAAGGAAGTCAGTCGCGCGATGGCCTATGGCGAAGCGAAGGCGCGCAAGGCCAAGAAGGAAATGGTCGAGGCGAACCTGCGCTTGGTCATCTCGATCGCCAAGAAATACACCAATCGTGGCCTGCAATTCCTTGACCTGATCCAGGAAGGCAACATCGGCCTGATGA
>JBDSVN010000035.1:0-6914 GCA_039927175.1 Lysobacteraceae bacterium
GGTGTCGACGATGATCTTGCGGCCGGTTAGCCCGCAATCGCCAACGGGGCCGCCGATCACGAACTTGCCGGTCGGATTGATGTGCACCCTGTTCTTGGGCAACGCCTTCAGCCACGCGGCCGGTAGCACCGGCTTGAGGATGTGCTCGTACACGCCCTCGACCAGATCCTTGTGCTTGACCGACGGATCGTGTTGGGTGGAAAGCACGACGGCGTCGAGGCCGGCGATCTGGCCATTGTCGTATCGCAGGGTGACCTGCGACTTCGCATCCGGGCGCAGCCACGGCAGCTTCGACTTCTTGCCCTTGCGCACGATCGCCTGCTGTTCGACGAGGCGATGCGCGTAGAAAATCGGTGCCGGCATCAGCAGGTCGGTTTCATCGCAGGCATAGCCGAACATCAGGCCCTGGTCGCCATCGCCTTGTTCTTCCGGCTTCTTGCGATTCACGCCCTGTGCGATGTCGGGCGACTGCTTGCCGATCAGGTTGAGCACGCCGCAGGTAGCGCCGTCAAAGCCGACGTCGGAACTGTCGTAGCCGATGTCGACGATGACCTTGCGGGTCAGCGTTTCGAGATCGATCCACGCATTGGTGGTGATCTCGCCGGCAACGATCGCCACGCCAGTCTTCACCATGGTTTCGCAGGCGACGCGGGCGGTCTTGTCCTGCGCAAGGATGGCGTCGAGGACGGCGTCGGAAATCTGGTCGGCGACCTTGTCCGGGTGGCCTTCGGAAACCGATTCGGAGGTGAAGAGATGGCTGCTCACGAGTTGTATATCCCTCAATGCGGATGAAAGGATGAAACGTAGCCCGGCATCATACATGCCGGCGGCGGAGTATGCACCAGCCACGTTTATTCTCTGTTAGGCAACGCGACAAGCAGCGATCGGTTGGATGCAATCTCGGCCATCACCCATCAGCACGTAAAGTAATGCAATGGACTCCTTGACGCATGTATTCCTCGGCGGCTCGATCGCCGCCGCCATCGTGCCCGCGAAGTGGCGAAGGCAGGCATTGATGGCTGGCGCGATCTTCGGTTCGTTGCCCGATATCGACGTGCCGATCCTTGCCGCCGTCGCATCCGATCCGATCACGCGGATGACTTGGCACCGCGGACCGGCGCATGCGCTGGTGGTGCTGTTTCCGCTCGGTGTGCTGTTGTGCTTCATGCTGCACCGTTGGTGGACGCCAGTGCGCGAAGCGCCACGCATCTGGTTTTGTGCCCTGATGCTGGCGCTGCTCTCGCATCCACTGCTGGATGGATTGACGATTTACGGCACCCAATTGTGGTGGCCGTTGCCGACGCCGCCGACGATGTGGTCGACTTTGTTCATCATCGATCCGATGGTGTTGGTGCCGGTGATGATCGGCGCGATCGCTGCATGGTGCTGGCGCGAACGCCCGCGCGCTAAAACCTGGGCCGCGAGTGGCTTGATCATCTGTCTTGCGTACATCGGCGGGTCGATCGCAGCGAAGCAACTGGTGGATCGTGACGTGGATGCAACGCTTGCCGGCACCGCGCTTGCCCATGCACCGTATTTCTCGTCACCCACGCCATTCAACACCTTGCTTTGGCGCATCGTGGTGATGGCGCCGGATGGTTATCTCGAAGGCGAGCGTTCGCTGATTGCCGATCATGGGTCGATCCATTTTCGCGCGTATCCATCGGATCGTGCTGCGTTGGCCGAAGTCGCCGCGCAACCGGATGTTGCGCGGCTGCGCTGGTTCACGAATGGCTTCATCAAGGCCGATATGCGCGGCAACGAACTGGTGTTGACCGACCTGCGAATGGGCAGCGAGCCGGATTACTTCTTCAACTTTGCGGTTGCGCAGCGCGTCGGTTCACAATGGCGACCGATTCCGTCGATACATGTCGCGTCGGGGTTGAATCGAAGCGATACACTGCGGCAGTTGGAGTTCGTCTGGCAACGGATCTGGATTGAACCAACCCATGCGGGCAACGAGGCAACGCGATGAGCGACCAGGACAAAGCGACGGATTCCAGCATCGATTTGTCGTCGATACCCGAACCGATGCGATCGATGTTGCTCAGGCAAATCGACAAAATGCCGGCATCAATGCGCGAACAATTGTTGCGCGAAGGCTCGCCGATGCTCGATCGCCTGATCGCGAAGGCGCGCGTACGCACGAGCAGCGGCACCGCCGCGTTATCGCAATCTGCGGCCGAGACGAAATCCGTGTCCACCAGGACGGCTCGTGTGCAGACCGTGCGTAGCGTCAGCGGTACAGCAGCAACCAGCCGCGTGCAGACGGTACGCCCTGGCGATTCGGCAAGTCATGGCCCGTGGCTGCTGGTGAGTGTGATCGCGCTGATCGGGGCGATCTGGTACGCATTACTGGGCTGAAGTCCGCACGAAGCATCAGTGTATCCGCGCGCTTTCGCGTGGCGATCAATGTGCGTTCGATGCGGAAGCCGCGGCTTCGGCAGCAACGGCAAGCGATTGTCGCCCTACGAGAATCGGATACGGATTAATTGACGTTCCCTGCCACCAATGTTTTTCGGGGCCGAGCAGGGTGATCTCGAAATGCAGGTGCGGCGCTGCGGGACTGGCATCGCCGCTGCTACCCACGTAACCAATGAGGTCGCCTTGCCGGAGTTGCACGCCTTCAGTGATGCCAGGCGCATAGCTGTCCAGGTGCGCGTAGTAGTACGTGTACGTTGCTGTCGGATCGAATTCGTAGACAGTCAATCCGCCGCGCACGCTGGTGAACAGTTTGACTACTTTGCCCTCGGCTGCCGCCAGTACGCGCGTACCCTTCGGCGACATGATATCGATCGCATCGTGGTGGCGGCCAGTAGCGCGCGCATCGCTGAAGGTATCCGTCAACCGGTTTGCGTTGACGCCTTCGACCGGAATCATCAGCGTTGATGGCGATGCCATGCTTGTGCCTGGTTTCGAATCAACGGGCATAGCATCAGTTGCAGGTTCCGAGGGCGCAGGCGTAGCCATCGCCATCGCGGATGCTTGCGCCATTGCTGATGGCAGCTGCGTCGTGGGCACTGGCTTCGTCGCGATTGCTATCGTTTCGGGCACTGGCGGAAGATCCGCCGTCCGTTCGACATGCGTTACGGTTCGCTGCGGCGCGATCAGGAAAAACACTGCGATCGCGCCGCAAAGGCTACCGAATACGAATGGCAGGAAACCTTTCATCGTCGCACTATTCCTGCAGGATCGCCGGCATACCTGGCGATACCGCTTGCGACAGTTCACTTGCATCCCAGTTGGTCAGACGGATGCAGCCATGCGATTCGGTCTTGCCGATCTTGGATGGTTCCGGCGTGCCATGGATGCCGTAATGTGGTTTCGACAGATCAATCCAGACCACGCCGACAGGATTGTTCGGGCCGGCAGGAAGCGTGGCTTTCGCGTTCTTCGGATCCGCATCCCAGAATAGCGCCGGGTTGTAGTGGAACGTCGGGTTCCTGGCGACGCCCTGGATCTTCCATGTGCCGATTGGCAAGGAATCGTGCACGCTGCCGGTCGACGCCGGATATTGCGCGAGGGTCTTGCCGGCGGCGTCCAGCAATGTGACGGTGGAATCGGACTTGTCGACAACGACTTTCGCTCCCTTCGGCAATGCAACGGTTGCCGTGACATCAGGCGCCACGATGATGTCGCCGGCCGTTGCAAAATCCTTGCCGGGATTGAGCTGTTGCAGCAGTTTCGGGCTGGCATGGAAGCGTTCGCCCAATTCCTCGATCGACGAGGTGTATCCGAGTGCCGAAAGTTTGGCTTGCGCCGCTGGTCCAGCCGGGATCGGATTGAATGGACCAGCCACGTCGGCAGCTGTCAGTGTGTAGTCGATCAGCACTGGAGCAGTATCGCGATCCAGCGCGGACCATGTCGCGGCATCGATGATCCCGGTTGCATCCAGACTGTTGGCTGATTGATAGCCGAGGATTGCGATGTGCAGGTTGGATCCAAAGCCGGCGTCAATTTCTCCCGGCGAAAAATGCGCACGATCCAGCAATACCTGGGCGCGCAGCACGGCCGCGCCATGGGATCTGGGGCCAACTTTCGCGACCAACGTGGCATCGTTGACGTTCTTTGCGGTCAGTGTGGCAGCGTGACTGCGCGCGTGTTTTTTTGATGCGCCTTGCGCTGGCGGCGCAGACAAGAGAGCAGTTGCGCCTGCAATGGCGCAGGCAAGAACGATCAGGGTTTTCATGAACACCTCCGTGTGTCAGGGATGACCACGGCAGCTTGCAGGATGCCGCATGAACGCGAGGATGCGTTGGTGATACGTGCGTTTTCAGGCAGCGATCGGCCAGCCTGCTTCGAGTCGATCGAAATACTCGATCGTCAGATGCAATTGCGCCTCTGCGGTTTCAGCGCGATTGACGGCAGCACGAAATGCGCTGCTTTCCGGACGAATCAAAAGCGTGTGTGCGGTTCCATCCGCTTGCAATGAATGGTCATCCGGGCCGCGCTCAACACTCTTCAAATACCAGCCGAGGTGTTTGCGCGCAATGCGCACGCCGGACGGCTCGCCATAGAACGCATGCAATGCACGCAGATGGCCGAGCAGGATGCTGCGGATTTCTTCCAGCGATGGCTCCGCCAGTAATTCACCGGTCGCAAGGAAATGAGTGATTTCGCGGAAGATCCACGGCCGACCTTGCGCCGCGCGGCCAATCATCACTGCGTCGGCTTTCGTGTAGTCGAGCACGGATTTCGCCTGCTGTGGCGTCGCGATATCGCCGTTCGCCAACACCGGAATCCGTACCGCCGCCTTCACCGCGGCGATGGTGTCGTATTCGGCATGGCCGGTGTATTGCTGGTCGCGCGTGCGGCCATGCACGGCGAGCGCGGCGATGCCACAATCCTCGGCGATGCGGGCGATGTTCAGCGCGTTGCGATGCTCGCGATCCCAGCCGGTGCGGATCTTCAGTGTCACTGGCGCACCCACGGCATTGACTACAGCAGAAAGAATTCGCGCGACCAATCCCTCGTCCTGCATCAACGCCGAACCGGCCCACGCGTTGCAGACTTTCTTGGCAGGGCAGCCCATATTGATATCGATGATTTGCGCGCCGTGCGCGACGTTGTAGCGCGCGGCTTCGGCGAGCACTTCGGGAATCGTGCCGGCGATCTGCACGGAGACGGGCGCAGGTTCGTCAACGTGATCCATCCGCGTCAACGATTTGCGGGTCGTCCAGAAACGTGGATCGGAAATCGTCATCTCGGATACGGCGAGACCAGCACCGAGCCGCTTGCACAGCAGGCGAAATGGTTTATCGGTCACGCCGGCCATCGGCGCGAGCACGACGTTAGGTTCGATCAGATAAGGGCCAATGCGCATGCGCGCATTTTCGCATGAAGTTTCACAAGCTACAGGTGATCCAGTCGCCTGCGTGCATGCCGGTCATCAATAGATCAACGGAACCAGCCGCCACGTGCGTTTTGCGTAGGCCCGCCATGCGTCGCCGAAGGTTTCGGCGAGTGCGATTTCCTCGACGTGGATGCGCCGGATGAACACGGCGAGCACGGACAGCAGCACGATGGCCATCGTCACGGCATTGCCGTAACACAGCAGGTAACCGACGAACATCATCAGCGACCCGGTGTACGAGGGATGTCGCAGTAGCTTGTATGGACCGTTCTCGATCAGCTTGTGGTCGCTGGCAATCGCAACTTGCACGGTGAAGAAACGGCCGAGTGTCCAGATCGACCACGCGCGCACGCCGGTACCAAGCACGAATAATGCGAGGCCATACGGATAAATGGCGTGTGCTGCCGGCAATCGTGCGGAAGGCATGGCGATGCCTGCGGCGATACCAAGAACGATGGCCAATGTGATGACGATCCAGATCAACTGGAACGTGCCGCGATCCTTGCCGACTGCATTCGGAAGCGGCCGTCGGGTCAGCGAGATCGTCGCCTCGAAGGCGAGGAAGGCAATTCCGATGATGTCTGGCGAAGGCAGGTGCATGGCGTGGCTTCCAGGAGAATCGGTAGAAGGCTAGGCGCTTGCGCGTGCATTTCCGAAACGTGCAACGACTTGTTTGAACGTCGGCATCGCCGGCGCGGTACCGACGGTTTCGGTGGACAATGCGGCGACGCGATTCGCGTGGCGCACCGCATGTGCAAACGGTTTGCCGTCGAACAGCAACATGCCCGCTGCGAGCGCGCCACTGAACGCATCGCCGGCGCCGGTGGTGTCGATCGCATGCACTGCTGCTGGCGCGATGCGATAGAACGCTTCGGCATCACCGCGGCGATCCTGAGCATGCGAAACGAAGCAGCCCTGCGCGCCGAGTGTGATCACCGTCGTCTGCACCGGCAACCTGCGCACGAGTGCGTGCAGGCTCGTATCATCGAGGGCAGCCAGCGCGTCGGCATCGATATCGTTGTGGCCGCAGCATCGCGAGAGCAGGGCGAACTCGGTTTCGTTCGGCGTGAGCAGATCGACCTGCGCCAGCATCGCTGGGTCGAAACGCTGATGCATCGGCGCCGGATTGAGCATGCGCAACATGCCCGCCGTGCTTGCGGCATCCAACGCCGCCGCAATCGCATCAAGATTGTTTTCGAGTTGGCACAGCAGCAGTCGCGCGAAAGCAATGTCGGAGCACTGGCTGCGCACGAAATTTGGCGAGAGATGTTCGTTCGCGCCGAGGCTGACCACGATGCGGTTCTCGCCACGTGCATCAACGACGATGCTCGACGCCGCGGTCGGCACATCCGCTTGCACCTGCCAGCGCGCGTCGAGGCCTTCGTCCGCAGCAAACTGTTGCGCGGTGCGCCCGAGCGCATCAGCGCCGAGCGCACCGACAAACACGACATCGATGCCTTGTCGTTTGCAGGAAACGGCCTGGTTGAAACCCTTGCCGCCGGGGCCGGTGTTGAAGCCGGTTGCGATGCGGGTTTCGCCACGCTGTGGAAACGTATCGCAG
>JBDSVN010000036.1:0-4364 GCA_039927175.1 Lysobacteraceae bacterium
CGTGCGGCGGCGGGCCTGAAGCCGAGGAAGTAATTCGGATACCAGCGTGTGAAACAGCAACGGGCAGCTTCGGCTGCCCGTTTTTTTTCGCGGATTGCGCGTGACCTTTGACCTATTCCTCCATGCACCGCGTGGAGTAATCTTCGCGGACACCGTAAAGACCAGCCGCCCAAGCAGCGGTCGGAGTCTTTGCACTTCCCGGGGAGATCGTCATGACGTTGCGAGCTTGTATCCTGTTGGCCGGACTGATCGGCTTTTCTGCTGCTGCATCGGCGATCACCGCCGATGAACTGATTGCAAAGAATCTTGCGGCGCGCGGAGGCGCCGACAAACTGGCAGCGCTCACGTCGATGCACACAGTCGGCAAGTACCGACTCGGCGGCGGGCTCGAAGCCAAAACGGAAACCTCCCAACTTGCACCCGACAAGATCCGCTTCAGCTTTACCTTGCAGGGGCTCACTGCAGTCCAGGCATGGGATGGCAAGGACGGCTGGGCGATCCGGCCATTCCAGGGTCGCAAGGATCCGCAGAAAACCAGCCTCGACGACAACAAGCAACTGATCGACAGCGCCGACATCGCCGGCCCGCTGTCCGATTACAAGGCCAAGGGCAACAAGGTCGAATACCTCGGCACTGAAGACATCGACGGCACCGACGCGCACAAGCTGCGGGTGACATTCAAGAACGGCGACAGCCGCGTGATCTACCTCGATCCGGATCAGTTCCTGGAAATCCGTATCGTCGATCACACCATCGTGCGCGGTCAGGAACAGGTGCAAACCACCGATCTTGGCGAATACGAAAAAGTGGACGGCGTGTATTTCCCGTTCGAGCAGGGACAGGTGCAGATCGAAACGGCCGAAGTGAACAAGCCGATCGATCCGTCGCTGTTCTCCTTCCCCGCCGCCAAGCACTGATCTGGAGCACGCAATGTATTTCCCTATCAAGAAATCCCTCGCCCTGGCCACGTTTCTGCTTGCGATCGGCACCGCATCCGCAGCCGATCCAGCCCCTGCATCGAGCACGCCAAAATTCGATCGCGGTGTGGTTTCCGGACTCGGCGTCCGCAATATCGGCTCGGCCACGATGAGTGGACGCATCGATTCGGTCGCCGGTGCGCACAAGGATGGCGCAACCATTCTGTATGTCGGCTCGGCCAGCGGCGGTCTGTGGAAATCCACCGACGGCGGCACCACCTTCATCCCGAAATTCGACAAGCAAGCGGTGCAATCGATCGGCAGCATCGCGATCGATCCGCACAACGTCGAGAGCGTGTGGGTCGGCACTGGCGAACCGTGGACGCGCAACACGGTGGCTATCGGCGATGGCATCTATCACTCGACCGATGGCGGCGACACCTGGAAAAACATGGGATTGCCGAATTCGGAGCGCATCGGCAAGATCGCGATTGATCCCAACAACAGCAAGATCGTGCTGGCCTGTGTGATTGGCAAATTGTGGAGCGATTCAAGCGAACGCGGCGTCTATCGCACCACCAATGGCGGCACGACGTGGGTGCAGGTGCTCAAGGGTGGCAATGCCTCCACAGGTTGCGGCGGCATGTCGATGGATGCAAAAAATCCGAACGTCGTGTTTGCCTCGCTGTGGGATTTCCGCCGCAAGGGCTGGACGTTCCGCTCCGGTGGCGAGAACGCCGACGCACCTTCCGGCAGTGGCATGTACAAGTCGACCGATGGCGGCGCGCACTGGAGCGAAATCACCGGCGGCGGCTTGCCGGCCAAACCCTATGGTCGCATCGCGCTGGCAGTTGCGCCGTCGAACTCGAACATCGTGTATGCAATGGTCGAATCGGTGAAGAGCGCGTTGTACCGCTCCGACGATGCCGGCAAGACCTGGAACCGCCGCGACGACAGCCAGTCGATGGTGTGGCGTCCGTTCTACTTCGCGAATCTCATTGTCGATCCGACCAATCCGGATCGTTTGTTCAAGCCGGACTATTCGCTGATCCAGAGCCTGGATGGCGGCAAGACCTTCGCCAACGTCAACGGCGGCACGCATGCCGATTCCCACGATGTATGGATCGATCCGGCCGACCCGAAGAAAGTGGTCGTCGGCGACGATGGCGGCCTGTGGCTGTCGAAGGATGGCGGCAACAAATGGTGGAAAGCGAACAACCTGCCGGTCTCGCAGTTCTATCACGTCAGCCTCGATAACGACGATCCTTACCACGTCTATGGCGGCTTGCAGGACAACAGCGCGTGGGTCGGCGATTCCTCATATCCGGGCGGTATCACCAACAGCCGCTGGGAGAATATGTACGGCGGCGACGGCTTTTGGATGTTCGACGATCCGACCGACCACGATTACCTGTACGCCGAAGCGCAGGGCGGCACGATTGGTCGCGTCAATCGCCACACGCACGCATCCCGCGACATCCAGCCGCGCGCCAACTACAAGGAAAAACTGCGCTGGAACTGGAACACGCCGATCGCGTTGTCGCCGACCGACAAGACCACGCTCTACATCGGTGCGCAATTCCTGTTCCGCTCGCACGACCACGGACAGACCTGGGATCGCATCTCGCCCGACCTGACCACCAACGACAAGCAGAAGCAGAAACAGGAAGAATCCGGCGGCATCACCGTCGACAATTCCGCAGCCGAGATGTACACCACGATCTTCACGATCAGCGAGTCGCCGAAAGACGCGAACGTGATCTGGGTCGGCACCGACGATGGCAACGTGCAGCTCACCCGCGATGGCGGCAAGAGTTGGCACAACGTCGTTGCGGGCGCGCATGTCCCACCGAATTCGTGGGTGTCGTACATCGACGCGAGCCACTTCGATGCCGGCACGGCCTACGTCACCTTCGATCGCCACAGCTTCGGCGACATGGCACCGATGGTGTACAAGACCACTGATTTCGGCACGCACTGGCAGGCGCTGACGAACGCGGCGCAAGACAAGGGCCTGCGTGGTTACGCGCACGTCGTGCGCAACGATCCGGTCAACCCCGGCCTGCTCTACGTCGGTACCGAATACGGCTTGTGGATTTCCAACGACGACGGCGCGAACTGGGCGCAATTCAAACCCACCGACTTCCCCGCTGTCGCGATCACCGATCTTGCGTTCCAGACCCGCGATCACGACCTTGCGCTTGCCTCCTATGGACGTGGCATCTGGATCATCGACGACCTGACTCCGCTGCGCGCATTGACTCCGGACATCCTCCGGCAGGACGCCGTGTTCCTGCCCGAACGCCCACAGCAACAACGCATCAACGGCAACGGTGGCTGGGCGGAGGGCGATGCCAGCTACGCCGGCGAAAGCGCGACCGACGACGTCACCATCACCTATTACCAGAAGGTGCGTCATTTGTTCGGCAAGCTCTCGCTCGACGTGCTCGATGCCGATGGCAAACTGATTGAATCGCTGCCGGCGAGCAAGCGTCGCGGCATCAATCGCGTGACCTGGTCGATGAACGTCAAACCACCGATGGTGCCGCCAGCCGCATCGATCGCCGGCAGTAGCACGCAAGGTCCGCGCGTGCCGCCGGGCACGTACACCGTGCGCATGCACAAGGGCGACAAGACCTACGAAACGAAGATCACGGTCGGTCTTGATCGGCGCGATCGCTTCACCGTCGCCGACCGCAAGGAACAATTCGACGCCGCGATGAAAGTACATGGCATGTTCGGCAGGATGAGCGATCTGGTCGCGCGCATCCAGGCCGTGCGTTCCGGCGCCGATGTCAATGCTGCGAAATTGCCGGCAAACGATGCACTGAAGACGCAACTCGTCGCGCTATCCGGCAAGGCCGACACGATCCGCAAGGAAATCGTCGCGACCAAGGAAGGCGGCGCGATCACCGGCGAGGAGCGCCTGCGCGAACACATGGACAGCTTGTACGGCGGCATCATGGCCTATGAAGGCAAACCGGCGGCGACGCTGATCGCCTACACCGCTGCGCTCGGACGCGAACTCGACGACGTCGAAAAGGAATTCGCGGACCTGCAATCCGGTGACCTGCAGAAAGCGAACAGCGCACTCAAGTCGAAGGGTATGCCGGAGATCGCGCTACCCGACCATGCGCCGATTGCGTGGCGCTACAACGGCAATCCGGATGAACGCGCGGCCGAGCGGGATTGAGCCATCGGTTTTCACACAAAAAAACGGGCCGTTCGCGGCCCGTTTTCTTTTTTGAAAACGACTCAGGCCAGCCTGCGCACCGCACGTGCCGGCAGCATCAGCAACGCGCCGAGAAAATCGAACACGCCCCCGACTGCGATGCCGACCAATCGGAACGGTAGCAGCACAAGCCACACCAGCGGGTACAGGACGAGCGCCAGCAACGCCAGCGGCCAGCAGACCACGAACAGAATCACCCAGATGAGGAAAGTCAG
>JBDSVN010000037.1:0-12196 GCA_039927175.1 Lysobacteraceae bacterium
ACCATCGGATGCCGAATCAAGGCTTCAAGAAACGCGATATTCGATTTCGGGCCGACGATCTCGCAGGCGGCGAGCGCATCGCGCAGGCGCGTCAATGCACGCGGGCGATCTTCGTCCCAGACGATCAGCTTGGCGATCATCGGGTCGTAAAAGATGCTGACGGTGTCGCCCTCGATCACGCCGCCATCGTTGCGCACATAGCCGCTCGACTTTGGTAGCCGTAGCTTGTCGAGACGGCCGGAACCCGGCAGGAAGCCGCTTTCCGGATCTTCCGCATAAAGCCGCACTTCGATTGCGTGGCCGTGCGTATGGATCGCGTCTTGTGAAAGCGGCAGCGCATCGCCGGCAGCAACCCGCAACTGCCATTCGACGAGATCAAGGCCGGTGACCATTTCGGTGACCGGATGCTCGACTTGCAACCGCGTGTTGATTTCCATGAAATAGAAATCATCGCGCGTCAGCGCCTCCGGCCCCACGATGAATTCGATGGTGCCGGCGTTGACGTAATCGATCGCTTGCGCCGCAGCGATTGCGGCTGCGCCCATCTTCGCGCGCAATTCCGGAGTGAGAAAAGGCGAGGGCGATTCTTCGATGACCTTCTGGTAGCGACGCTGCGCAGAACACTCGCGTTCACCGAGGTGAATGGTGTTGCCGTGCGCGTCGGCGAACACCTGGAATTCGATATGGCGTGGCGTTTGAATGTAGCGTTCGAGCAGTACGCGGTCGCGGCCGAATGCGTTCTTCGCTTCGCGCTGGCAGCTTTCGAGTGCAGGCAAAAACTCGTCGGCGTTGCGCACTATGCGCATGCCCTTGCCGCCGCCGCCGTACGCGGCCTTGATCATCAGCGGGAAACCGACGCGCTGTGCTTCAGACGCGAGATGCGCAGGTTCCTGATTCTCGCCGGTGTATCCCGGAACGACCGGGACGCCGTGCCCAGCCATCAATTCCTTGGCGCCGGCCTTGCTGCCCATCTTGCGCATCGATGCCGCGTTCGGGCCGATGAAGACAATGCCAGCCCGTTCGACAGCGTCGGCGAAGTCGGCATTCTCCGAGAGAAAACCGTAGCCCGGATGGATCGCATGCGCGCCGGATTGTTTCGCGATCTTGATGATCGCGTCGCCGCGCAGATACGAATCCTGCGGGCGCGGGCCGCCGATCGGATACGCGGCATCGGCCATCCGCACGTGTTGCGCGTTGGCGTCCGCGTCGGAAAACACCGCAACGGTGCGGATGCCGAGTTTGCGGCAGGTACGAATGACCCGGCACGCGATCTCGCCGCGGTTTGCGATCAGGACACAGTCGAACATCTTGCTCATGACCTCATTGTTCCAGAATCGCGACGCATTGGAATCCATCTTGCCAATCAGGATCGAACATCAATCTATTTGCGCTGCGATCATGAATCCGGGAGTGATGGCGGTGGCGGTTGTTCGATCCACGCCGGTCTGCGTTTGTCGAGGAAAGCACTCAATCCTTCCTGGCCTTCCGGCGAAACGCGCAGGCGGGCGATCAACTCGGCATTCGTGGCATCCGTTGCATCGGCATCGGCATCGGCATCGGCATCGACGGATGGCGCTACGCGTCGGACGAGCGCCTTGGCTTCCGCAACCGCGGTCGGCGCCGCCTTGAGCAGCAGCTTGCATTGGCGCTCGACGCCAACATCGAGCATTCCCGGCGATTCGATCGCATGCAGCAGGCCGATCCGTTGCGCTTCGACAGCATTGAAGCTTTCCGCGCTCTGGAACCAGCGGCGTGCCTCGCGTGCGCCGATGGCCGCGATGACGTACGGCGAGATCACGGCGGGGACGAGGCCGAGTTTCACTTCACTCAAGGCGAAAGTTGCTGTGTCGACGGCGATTGCGATATCGCAGCAGGCGATCAACCCGACGCCACCGCCGAACGCAGCGCCGTTCACCCGAGCGATGGTCGGCTTCGACAAACCATCGAGAACCCGCATCAATCGCGCCAACCGCATGGAGTCGGCGCGATTTTCCGCTTCGCTGGCCTGCGCCATGCGCCGCATCCAGCCGAGGTCGGCACCTGCGGAAAAACTCGTGCCGCTGCCGGTGAGCACGACGACACGCACAGTCGGGTCGCGGTCGAGCGCTTCGAGGGTCGCGGTCAGTTCGGCAATCAGGGTGTCGTCGAAGGCGTTATGCACATCCGGACGGGCGAAGGTGATGCGGGCGATGCCGGATTCGATTCCGAGATGCAGCGTGCTGGTTTCCATCGACGTGTCCCGTGGCGGTCGGTACGCATGTTAGCCGGGCGCGCCGGTTCGGACTTGCAATCTAAACAATAACCATTATCATTCAAGTCGTGACGCGCAGTCATTCGAGGAGAAAGTCGTGCTTGCGACACTTTTGCTGGTGTTCCGAGAAGTACTGGAAGCGGCGCTGGTAGTCGGCATCGTAGCGGCTGCAACGCGCGGCGTCGCCACCCGTGCGCGCTGGATCGGCAGCGGCATCACGCTCGGTGTGGCTGGTGCCGTGGTGATCGCGATCTGCGCCGGCTGGATTGCCAATGCGCTCAGCGGCTCCGGGCAGGAATGGTTCAATGCCACGGTACTGCTGGCGGCGGTCGCGATGATTGGCTGGCATGTGGTGTGGATGTCCAAACATGGGCGCGAACTAGCCATGCAGATGCAGGCGGTCGGGCGCGACATCACGTCCGGCACACGGCCGATGACCGCGCTGATGGCGGTTGTTGCGATTGCGGTATTGCGCGAAGGCTCGGAGATCGTGTTGTTCGGTTACGGCCTGCTGGCAGGCGGATCATCGGTGCCATCGATGGCGCTCGGAGGTGTGATGGGTCTGCTCGGCGGCGTGGCGCTGGGCGTGGCGATCTACTTCGGCTTGCTCAAGATTCCGGTCCGTCATTTCTTTGCCGCGACCAACAGCCTGCTGGTGCTGCTGGCGGCCGGCATGGCGGCCACTGCCGCGGGATTCCTCACCCAGGCGGACGTATTGCAGCGCTGGACAACGCCGATCTGGAGTACCGACTGGCTGCTCAGCGACGATTCGACGTTCGGCAAGGCATTGCATGCCTTGATCGGTTACACATCTCAGCCTACCGGCATGCAATTGCTGTTCTACGTTGCCACCCTCTGCGTACTGATGGCCGGCATGCGCCTTGTCTCCTCCACAACGGCTGCACCCAGGCGCGCGGTGATGCAGCCGCCGATGGCCGCCTGACTTCCATCACTTCCGGGAATTCCCATGTTTCGAATCGCGCTCCTGGTATTGCTAGCCTTTGCGCCGTTGTCGGCCTTGGCCGCCGACGTGCCCGAGTTCACCTTGACGATCAAGGATCACAAATTCACCCCGACCGAACTGACGATCCCGTCAAATACCAAGGTCAAGCTGATCGTTGTCAACAAGGACGCATCGGCCGAAGAGTTCGAAAGCCACGATTTGCGTCGAGAGAAAGTCGTGACTGGCAACTCCACCATCAATGTGTATGTCGGTCCATTGAAAGCAGGACGCTATTTGTTTTTCGGCGACTTCCACCAGGACACGGCACAAGGTGTGATTTTAGCGAAGTAATGCGTGCCTGCCTTATGCGCGGGACGCGCACCGCCCACTGAATCCTTTTCATGTTGTCGTTCATGCCCGGGCTCACCCGGGACGCTTTTTCTTTGTCTGGACTATCCCGACCATGCTCCAAAGCAAATCCGCATTTGCCCCTTCCCTGCATGTCGGCCTGTGCATCGGCCTGGTGATGCTCGGATTGCCGTTGGCCGGTAACGCCTTCGCCGGCGCAGCCCAAGTGGTGTACCAGCCAGTCGTCGAGAACGGCGAAACCGAAATCGAGTTGCGCAATGGTTGGCGCAGCTTCGATGGTGGCCGCCAGGATCATGCCAGCATTCTCGAAATCGGGCGTGGAATGAACAATCACTGGTTCACCGAGATCGAACTGGAGCAATCGTTCGAGCATGGCGGTCCGAACCGGCTCGAAGCGGTGGAGTGGGAAAACATCTTCGCGCTCACCGAACCCGGCAAACACTGGATGGATGTGGGCTTGTTCGCGGCTTACGAGCACACCTTCAATCCGTACGATCCAGACAAGTTGACCGTGGGTCCGATGTTCATGAAGGACATCGGGCCGGTCACCGTGAACCTCAATCCACTGTTCGAACGCGAGATCGGCAAAGGTGCCGCGCACGACCTCGGCTTTGGCTATGCCTGGCAGGTTCGCTGGCACGGGCGCGAGGCGCTGGAATTCGGCTTGCAGGGTTTCGGCGATGTCGGCGTGTTCGGACACCTCGGCCGGGATCAAAGCCATATCGCCGGTCCGGCCTTGTTTGGTGCCTGGCGTGTTGGTGCGGGCAAGATCAAGTGGAACGCGGCTGTGCTCGGCGGGCTGGACAGGAATGCGCCGAATGTGACGATCCGTTCCCAGATCGAGATCGAGATGCACTGAGACATCGGTTGATGGCGCGCAAGCATCACTGCGTGCCAATCGGATTACATCCGGAACACGCCGAACGCGGCTTTCTCGATCGGCGCATTCATCGCGGCCGACAGTGCAAGGCCCAGCACGCGCCGCGTATCGGCTGGATCGATGATACCGTCGTCCCACAACCGAGCGCTGGCGTAATACGGATGGCCTTGTTGTTCGTACTGGTCGCGGATCGGCGACTTGAACGCTTCCTCTTCTTCAGCAGTCCATGTCTTGCCGGCGGACTCGATGCCGTCGCGTTTCACCGTCGCCAGCACCGAAGATGCCTGTTCGCCCCCCATCACGCTGATGCGCGCGTTCGGCCACATCCACAGGAAGCGCGCGCCATACGCGCGCCCGCACATCGCGTAGTTGCCAGCGCCGAAGCTACCACCGATCACAACGGTGAATTTCGGCACATTTGAACACGCGACGGCGGTGACCATCTTCGCGCCGTCTTTCGCGATGCCGGCGTTCTCGTATTTCTTGCCGACCATGAAGCCGGTGATGTTTTGCAGGAACACCAGCGGAATGCCGCGCTGGTTGCATAGTTCGATGAAGTGCGCGCCCTTGAGCGCGGATTCTGCGAACAGAATGCCGTTGTTGGCAACGATGCCGACGGGATAACCGTGTATGTGGGCGAAGCCGGTGATCAGCGTCTTCGCGTAGCGTGCCTTGAATTCCTGGAATTCCGAGCCATCAACAATGCGTGCGATGACCTCGCGTACTTCGAACGGCTTGCGCGTATCGCGCGGAACAATCCCGTAGATTTCATCGGCCGGGTACAGCGGTTCGCGCGATGCTTGCAACGCGACCGACAATGTTTTCTTGCGATTGAAGTGCTGGACGATGCCGCGCGCAATATCCAGTGCGTGCGCATCGTTTTCGGCGAAATGATCGGCTACGCCTGACACACTGGTATGCACATCCGCGCCGCCGAGCGATTCGGCATCCACAACCTCGCCAGTCGCAGCCTTCACCAGAGGCGGCCCGCCGAGGAAGATCGTGCCTTGTTCCTTGACGATGATTGATTCGTCGCACATTGCCGGCACGTAAGCGCCGCCAGCCGTGCAACTACCCATCACCACGGCGATTTGCGGAATGTTCTCGGCGGACAGCCGTGCCTGGTTATAGAAGATCCGACCGAAGTGTTCCTTGTCCGGAAACACTTCATCCTGCAATGGCAGGAAAGCACCACCAGAATCGACCAGGTAAATGCAAGGCAGTTTGTTCTCGCGAGCGATTTCCTGTGCGCGTAAATGCTTCTTCACGGTGATCGGAAAATAAGTGCCGCCCTTGACGGTCGCATCGTTGGCGACAACCACGACCTCCTGCCCGTGCACGCGACCGATGCCGGTGACGATGCCAGCGCCGGGTGCCTGGTTGTCGTACATGTCGTGTGCGGCGAGTGGCGAGAATTCGAGGAACGGCGAGCCCGGGTCGAGCAGTGCGGTGATGCGATCGCGCGGCAGCAGTTTGTCGCGTGCGAGATGTTTTTTGCGCGCTTTTTCACCGCCACCCATTGCGACTTCAGCCAAACGTGCATCCAGATCGGCGATGAGTACTTCGAGCGCTTCGCGGTTTTGCTGGTGATCCGGCGAACGAGGATCGATCTGGGTAGTCAGCACGGGCATGCGCATGCACTCGATTTGGATTTGCGGAGCGCTGCGCGCCCTCACGTCGCCGGATACGGTGTGTGGCGCATCCGGAAGGTTACGTGATTATGAAGCAATGGGCTCAGCGTTTCTGCGACGTCTTGTCGTCGTCCAGCTTCTTCCTTGCGGCATCTGTTGCAGCCTTGGCTGCAGCCGTGGCGTTGGCGGCAACGTCTTTCATGTCTGCTGTTGCCTGGTTGGTCGCAGCAGCTGCTTGATTCGCTGCAACCCTGGCTTTGGCAGAAGCTGCGTCGGCAGCTGCCGAAGCTGCATCACCAACTGCGTCGGCAGCACTGGACACGGCAGCGCCTGCATCATTTCCTGCGGCCCTGGCTTGATCCGCGGCTGCGTCTGCTTGCGGCTGTGCTGCGGATGCGGCGTCGTTAGCCGCTGCGGCCTGGTTGCGATCCTGCTGGGAGCTGTCACAAGCAGCCAATACTGGAAGAATCGCGGCGAGCGCAACTGCGATCATCCAGGTATGCGTATCAATCCTGTGGGCTTTGATCATCATGGCGCGCCGCTCCGGGGAATTCGTGTGACGAAACGTTAGCACGCTAAATGCGGACAGGCTGTTTCGCGTATGCATGCAGCGAGTGAAAATTCAGGGTGATGAACGCATTGAAAGCAGATTGGACACAAAGAAAAAGGGCGTGCCGAAGCACGCCCTTGGATGCATCACTGCCAGCGAGCTGGCTGAAATGAATCTTACTTCTTGCCAGCGTCTTTCGCGGACTTGGCTGCATCCTGTGCAGCGTCCTTCGCGGACTTGGCAACGTCTGCCGAAGTCTTCGCAGCGTCAGCGGCCATACCGGCAGCGGCGTCGGTCGGAGCAGCAGCCGCCGCACTGGCGGCATCGGTTGCAGTCGCAGCAGCGGCATTCGCCGTGCTGGCAGCCGAAGCAGCAGCGCCAGCTGCCATGTTGGCAGCGTCAGCTGCGACTGGGGCAGCATCAGTAGCGGCAGCAGCCGAAGCTGAAGCATTGCTGGCAGCGGTGCTGGCGTCAGCGGCGGCGGTCTGGGCAGCGACAGCAGCGTCGCTGGCCTGGTCCTGGTTCGAACAGGCTGCGAGCGTAAGGCCAAGAGCCATTGCGAGCAGGGTCTTGTTGATAGACATGTGCACTTCCTCGTGATTAAACGTTATGGAATTATGAAAGCATTGGGCACGCGCGCAGCGCGCACGTCCCACTATGATCGCATGCCCTCTGCGGCTGTCAAGCAAGATATCGCGATTTTGTGATTCATCCCCGTTCAGTGTTCAGGTATTTCAAGGGCGATCGCGGTCGCTTCGCCGCCGCCGATGCACAATGCTGCCACGCCGCGACGCAGGCCACGCTGCCTCAGCGCGTTGACCAGAGTCACCACCAAACGCGCTCCGGTAGCGCCGATTGGATGGCCCATCGCAGTGGCGCCGCCGTTGACGTTGAGCTTCTCGTGCGGAATGCCGAGGTCCTTGATCGGTGCCATTGCGACAACAGCAAATGCTTCGTTGACCTCGAACAGATCGACATCAGCAACCTTCCAACCCACCTTGTCCAGCACGTTCTGGATCGCCGTGACGGGCGCTGTCGTGAACCACTCCGGCTGCTGGGCGTGGGTCGCATGGCCGAGGATGCGGGCGAGCGGTTTCAGACCACGACGCTTCGCTTCGTCCTCACTGATCAGCACCGTTGCTGCTGCACCGTCGGAAATGCTCGACGAGCTGGCTGCAGTGACGGTGCCATCCTTGCGGAATGCGCCCTTCAACGTCGGGATCTTGGCGATATCCGATTTACCGGGTTGCTCGTCTGTGGCGAATACAGCTTCACCCTTGCGCGTGGCGACCTTGACTGGAACGATTTCATCGACGAATGCGCCCGAAGCGATTGCGGCCTGCGCGCGCTTGACCGATTCGATCGAGAACGCATCCTGATCTTCACGGGTAAATCCGTACTTGACTGCTGTGTCTTCGGCGAACACGCCCATCGACTGGCCATCGTAGGGATTGGTCAGGCCATCCCAGGCCATGTGGTCGAGCATCTCGCCGCTGCCGTAGCGAATGCCGATGCGCGAACCTTTCAACAGGTGTGGTGCGTTGGTCATCGATTCCATGCCGCCGGCAACAACAACGCCTGCCGATCCAGCCTTGATCATGTCGTGGCCGAGCATGATCGCTTTCATACCTGATCCACAGACCTTGTTGAGCGTTGTGCAGGCAGCGGATTTCGGCAACCCGGCTGCGAGTGCAGCCTGACGCGCTGGTGCCTGGCCGAGCCCGGCCGGAAGCACGCAACCCATCAGCACTTCCTGCACGTCGCCAGCAGGAATGCCGGACTGCTCAAGCGCAGCACCGATTGCAGTGGCGCCGAGGGTCGTGGTCGGCACGCCGGTGAACTGGCCGAGGAAAGAACCGATGGCGGTGCGCTTGGCACCGACGATGACGACGTTGGTCATGGAGTGACTCCGGTCAAGGCAGCCGGCAGGTTGCCGGACAGCAGGTGATTGAAAGACCGATCATACGACCGTATGTTGCGCTGCCGCAAATCCGGTCTGGACAATCAGGCCAGTCGCCTACGGATCAGCTCGCGTCGTTGAACAACTCGCGTCCAATCAACATGCGGCGGATTTCATTCGTGCCCGCGCCGATCGCGTACAACTTCGCATCGCGCAGGATGCGTCCGGTCGGATATTCGTTGATGTAACCGTTGCCGCCGAGTGCCTGGATGCCTTCGAGTGCAACTCGCACAGCGGCTTCGGAAGCATGCAGCAGGCATGACGCAGCATCGATGCGCGAACGATGACCAGCGTCGTAATCGCGTGCGACCTGGTAGGCGAATGCGCGCGAGGATTGCAGCGCGGTGTACATGTCGGCGATTTTCGCCTGCATGATGCCGAACGTGCCGATCGCCACGTCGAACTGTTTGCGCTCGCGCACGTAGGGCAGGGCAGCATCGAGCGCTGCTTGCATCAAGCCCAGCGGGCCGCCAGTCAATACCAGCCGCTCGGTGTTCAAGCCCGACATCAAGACCTTGACGCCGTGGTTCACTTCGCCGAGCACGTTTTCGACCGGGATTTTGCAATCGACGAACACCAGTTCGCAGGTGTTGGACCCGCGCATGCCGAGCTTGTCGAGTTTCTGCGCCGTGCTGAAACCGGGCATGCCGCGTTCGACGAGGAAGGCGGTCATGCATTTGCTGCCCGCTTCCTTGCCGGCGGTGCGCATGTACACGATCAGCACATCGGCTTCGGGGCCGTTGGTGATCCACATCTTGTTGCCGTTGGCGACCCACACGCCGTCGCGCAACTCCGCACGGCATTGCATCGAACCGACCACGTCCGAACCTGCGCCAGGTTCGCTCATCGCGAGGGCACCCTTGAACTCGCCGCTGCACAGCTTCGGTAGGTATTTCCTGCGCTGTGCATCGTTGCCGTTGTGGTAGAGGTTCTGCACGCACAAATTCGAGTGCGCGCCGTAACTCAAACCAACCGAACCCGAAGCGCGCGAGATTTCCTCCATCGCCACGAGGTGGGCAAGAAAGCCCATGTCGGAACCGCCGAATTCGCTAGGGATCGCGATGCCGAGCAATCCCATGGCGCCGAACTTTTCCCACAAGTCGGATGGGAACAGATTGTCGTGATCGATCTGCTCGGCACGCGGTGCAATTTCCGCATCGGCAAAGCGACGCACCGCATCGCGCAGTGCGTCGATGTCTTCACCCAGGGGAAACGTGCGCATCGTGGCGATTCCAGTCGGGATCAGTTGTGGCGCATGCGGCCGAGGAAACGTGGCGTGCCCATGTACGGCAGCTTGACCCGACCGATCAGATCGATGCGTTCTTCGGCCATCCGGTCGGCCGCCTTGTACGTGGGAATGTTGTCGCGTTCGGCGATCTGGAAGATCTTGCCGAGGTTGTAATAGATCGTGCGCATCATCCGCATCGCGCGCTCGCGGTTGTAACCGTCGATCTCAAGCGAGACATTCATCAGGCCGCCAGCGTTCACCGCATAGTCGGGCGCGTAGAGGATGCCGCGGCCGTTGAGCTCGTCGCCAATCGCGTCGGTGGCAAGCTGGTTATTGGCCGCGCCGCAGATGACCTTACACTTCAGGCGTGGCAGGGTTTGTTCGTTGACGGTTCCACCCAAGGCACACGGCGAATACACGTCAGCGCCAGTGTCGTAGATCGCATCCAGTGATACCGCTTCCGCACCGTGCTCATCCACCGCCTGTTGCACCAGCGCCTGGTTGATGTCGGTGACGAACACTTTTGCGCCCTGTTCGCGCAGCAGCTTGATGAATTGCATGCCGACGTGGCCCGCACCTTGCACGGCATAGGAGAACTTGCCGACTTCCTCGTGGCCGAACTTGACCTGCAATGCCGCCATCAGGCCCTGTAGCGTTCCGTATGCGGTAAAAGGTGATGGATCGCCCGAGCCGCCATGCACCTGGTGCACGCCGGTGACGTAATCGGTTTCGCGGAACACGTATTCCATGTCGTTGACGTCGATGCCGACGTCCTCGGCGGTGATGTAACGGCCGTTGAGCGAATTGACGAAGCGGCCGAACGCGCGGAACAGCGCCTCGGACTTGTCCTTGTTCGGATCGCCCCAGATCACCGCCTTGCCGCCGCCGAGATTCAGGCCCGACACCGCCGCCTTGTAGGTCATGCCGCGCGAGAGGCGCAGCACATCGTTCAATGCATCCTGCTCGGTTGCATACGGCCACATGCGCAGGCCGCCGAGGGCAGGGCCGAGTACGCTGTTGTGGATGGCGACGATGGCCTTCAGGCCGGCATCGGCGTTGTGGCAAAACACGACTTCCTCATGGCCGGTCTTGGCGAGGGTTTCAAAAATCATTGCGAACTCCAGATGGATAACGTGCAACGGACTGGCGGCTGATGGACTGCCGAAGGAACCCGTTCTGGACGGGTAAGCCGCGCATTTTAGCCCACTGTGCCCTCGCTCGTCGTGGGCGGCCTTCCGGGGGTGCTCGCCATCGGCCAGGTTGTGACCGATTACCCAAACGAAAACCCCGGCACAAGGCCGGGGGATGTTTCGCTTCAGTAGCGCTCAATGATGGCGATCGTGATCGTGATCGTGATCGTGGCGATCGTGGTCATGATCGTGGCGATCGTGGTCATGATCACGGCGATCGTGGTCGCGGCGGTCCCAATACCCCTCGCGCATGTGCCAGTGGCCGCGGTCGCCCTGGTACCAACGCGGCGCCGACCAGGCATATCCAACACGCTCGCGGGCGTAATAACCGTTACGCCAGACATGGCGATGACTACGGTTGTTCCAGACCCAGTAGCCTCCTATCCACGTATAGCCGGGCCTTACCACCACGCGCTCATACCGAGGTGCTGGCGGAGCCGGAATGTAGAAATTGACGCCAATGTGGGTGCGTGCTTCCGCTGGTGGCGTGTACATAGTTCCCGCCGCGCCGAAACCAAGCAAACCGATCATTGCAAGTGTGCGAATACTCATCATCCTCTCCTTTGTTGCGGGTTGGTTGCACCACAGCGGGATCAATCCTGCCCCCGATGCATGACTGGAAACGGTACCGAGCTGCAGAAGTTGACCATGTTGATTCCTGCGTTCAGGGATCGGCTGGATTCGCAACGGCAGTTCAAGCGCAGTCCCGCTGCCGTCCCGGCCCGAAAGCCCCATACGCCTGACGCGCTACAATCAAGGCATTCCGCATAAACAAGACATCGGAGTCCCGATGAGCACGCCCAATCCTTCTGTGATCGACCTCGCCAAAGTGGCGCCCGCCAGCGACGCCAGCCACGAACCGATTCCATTGCGCTTCGTCACCGCCGCCAGTCTGTTCGATGGCCACGATGCCGCGATCAACATCATGCGCAGGCTGATCCAGTCGCAAGGCGCGGAAGTCATCCACCTCGGCCACAACCTCAGCGTCGAGGATGTCGTGCGCGCGGCCTTGCAGGAAGACGCCGACGCGATCGCGTTGTCGAGTTACCAGGGCGGCCACGTTGAGTACTTCAAGTACATGGTCGACATGCTGCGCGAGCGCGGGGCAGGGCACGTCAAGATATTTGGCGGCGGTGGCGGCACGATCACCCCGGAAGAAATCCGCGAGTTGCAGGACTACGGCGTCGAGCGCAT
>JBDSVN010000038.1:0-5178 GCA_039927175.1 Lysobacteraceae bacterium
GCTTGGCGAGCAGGATCGTATCGTCGGCATCTCGGGCTTCACCGTGCGGCCAGCGATTGCGCGACGCGAGAAACCGAAGGTCAGTGCGTTCACTTCGGCGAAGATCGACGAGATCCTGAAACTACGGCCGGATTTCGTGATCGGTTTTTCCGATATCCAGGCCGAGATCGCGGCCGAATTGATCAAGCATGGCGTCGAGGTCTGGATCAGTAATCATCGCAGCGTGGATGGCATTCTCGATTACATCCGTCGGCTCGGCGCACTGGTTGGTGCTGCGGAAAAGGCGAACGCTCTCGCTGATGGATTCGCACACGGACTCGCTACGATCGCGCAACAAGCCGCAGCATTACCGCGCCGACCGAAAATCTATTTCGAGGAATGGGATGAGCCGCCGATTACCGGCATTCGCTGGGTCGCCGAGCTCATTCGCATTGCCGGAGGCGACGACATCTTTCCCGAACGCGCGGCCGAATCGCTGGCGAAGCAGCGCATTCTTGAAGATCCTGACGAAGTGATCCGGCGCGCACCCGACATCATCATCGGTTCGTGGTGCGGCAAGAAATTCCGTCCGGAAAAAGTCGTGGCACGCTCGGGATGGGATGCGATTCCGGCTGTGCGCGATGGCGAATTGCACGAGATCAAATCGCCACTGATCCTGCAGCCTGGGCCAGCCGCGCTGACCGATGGTGTTTCCGCGATCGCGCGCATCGTGCGTGACTGGTCGCAGGGTTAATCGTTCGCAGCGGAAAGCTCCGCGCCGCGTGATGTCGCCGCCGCGATGCCTTCCGCGATCAACGCACGGAATCCGCCAGCCGCAAAACGTTTCAGCGCTTCTGCTGTCACCCCGCCGGGCGAAGTGACGCGTTGCCGCAACGTCGCAGCATCTTCGCCGGATTCGATCAGCATCCGCCCGGCACCGAGGATCGTCTGCGCAATCAGTGCGCGTGCAATGTCTTCCGGTAATCCCTGCGACTGTGCCGCCGCCTGCATTGCCTCGACCAGCGCGAATACGTAGGCCGGCCCGCTGCCCGAGGTTGCAGTGACGGTATCCATCAAGGTTTCGTCGTCGATCCACACCGCGGTGCCGACGGCTTCGAACAAACGCTGCGCCTGCGCGCATTGCAGCGATGACGCGTGTTGGTTGGCGCACAACGCTGTTGCGCTCGCGCCCAGCAGTGCTGGCGTGTTCGGCATCGCGCGCACGATGGCGATGTCGATGCCGAGCCAGCGTTCGACTTGCGCGGTCGTGATGCCGGCCGCGACCGAAACGATCAGTGGCCTCTGCGTGTATGCCTGTTCGGCTAATTCTTCGCACACCGAGCGCAACACCTGCGGTTTCACTGCAAGCACCCACACATCCGCAGTGCGCGCGGTCTTGATGTTGTCCGCATGCGCATGCACGCCAAAATCGCGGACGAATGCGGCGCGACGTTCGGCATTCGGGCCAGACACCGCGAGGCTCGAAGCCGGTACGCCGAGCGCGACCAATCCTCCAACGAGGCTGCGTGCGACATTGCCGCCGCCGATCAGGGCGATGCGGGGTGTATCCAGAGGGAAGGACGTCATTGAACTGCGCTATCGATTGATCGGTTGCGACTATGCCATGCACGCATCGCCATCATTCACATTTTGCTGCGCGCGCCGAAGAGCGCGGTGCCGATCCGTACCATCGTGGCGCCCTCGGCAATGGCCAGTTCGAAATCCTCGCTCATGCCCATCGACAAGGTGTCGATCCGGGGATGGCGCTCTTGCATAGCATTGAACAAATCGCGCAAAGCGCGAAACGCGGCGCGTCGGCGTTGCATGTCCGGATCGGGCGCCGGAATCGCCATCAATCCGCGTAATGCGAGTCGCGGTTCGCTGGCGATCGCATCGGCCAGCAGGAATGCATCGTCGGATCGACAGCCGGACTTGCTGGCTTCGTCGTCGATGTTCACCTGCACCAGCACGTTCAACGGCGGCCGTTCCGGTGCGCGATGCCGAGCGAGCGCGGCGACCAACTTGATCCGGTCAACCGATTGCACCCAGTCGAAAGCCTGCGCCGCTTCGCGCGCCTTGTTTGATTGTAGGTGGCCGATCAGATGCCATTCGAGCTGCAAGTCGGCGAGATCGTGCTGCTTGGCGATAGCTTCCTGCACGTAGTTTTCGCCGAATGCGGATTGGCCAAGCATCGCCAGCGCGCGTATTTCGGCCGCGCTGCGCGTCTTCGACACTGCGAGCAGGTCGGCATCGCGGGCTTGAGCAGCGGCGCGTGACGCCAGTTGAATGCGCTGCAACAGGTCGTCGCGGATGGTTGCGGGATCGCTCACGAATGCTCGCCGAAGGGCTGGTTTGACAATGGGTGATTAGGGCTATACTGCGGCCGAACGTACATTCTAAGCGTCAAGGGGATGCGCATGGATATCGCGGAACTTCTCGCCTTTTCAGTCAAGAACAAGGCATCGGATTTGCATCTGTCGGCTGGGCTGCCGCCGATGATCCGCGTCGATGGCGATGTGCGCCGGATCAACATCCCGGCACTTGAGCACAAGCAGGTGCACGCGCTGGTTTACGACATCATGTCGGACAAGCAGCGGCGCGACTACGAAGAATTCCTCGAGGTCGATTTCTCGTTCGAGATTCCCGGCATGGCGCGTTTCCGCGTCAATGCGTTCAACCAGAATCGCGGCGCTGGCGCGGTGTTCCGCACCATTCCATCCGAAGTGCTGACGCTGGAAGACCTGGCCTGCCCGCCGATTTTCCGTGAAGTCATCAACCAGCCGCAGGGGTTGATCCTCGTCACTGGCCCGACTGGTTCGGGCAAATCCACCACGCTTGCGGCGATGGTCGATTGCGTCAACAAGAACGAATACGCGCACATCCTCACCATCGAAGACCCGATCGAGTTCGTCCACACCGCGCAGAAGTGCCTGGTGAACCAGCGCGAAGTGCATCGCGACACGCACGGATTCAACGAAGCCCTGCGCTCGGCATTGCGCGAAGACCCCGACTACATCCTCGTCGGCGAATTGCGCGACCTGGAAACCATCCGGCTGGCGTTGACCGCCGCCGAAACCGGGCATCTCGTGTTCGCGACCGTCCACACCAGTTCGGCGCCGAAGACCATCGACCGCATCATCGACGTGTTCCCCGCCGGCGAAAAGCCGATGGTGCGCAGCATGTTGTCGGAGTCCATCCGCGCGGTCATTTCGCAGGCGTTGCTGAAAAAGGTTGGAGGCGGCCGCATTGCGGCGCACGAGATCATGCTCGGCGTGCCGGCGATCCGTAACCTGATCCGCGAAGACAAGGTTGCGCAGATGTATTCGTCGATCCAGACCGGCCAGGCGCAGGGCATGATGACGCTCGACCAGTGCATGCAGGATATGGTCAAGCGCGGCCAGGAGACCAAGGCGACCGCGCGTGAATATGCGAAGGAAAAGAGATTGTTCGATTAGTCCGATTGATTCGATTCGTTCGTAGTGGAAGCGCTGCGTCCCGCGGCGTTTCCGGAACCAGCAAGGCCAGCATGGCCTGACGGAGCAGCAGCATGAGCAGCATCGACTTCACCTCGTACCTGAAGCTGATGGCGCACAACAAGGCGTCGGACTTGTTCATCACTGCGGGCATGCCGCCGTCGATGAAGGTCAATGGAAAAATCAGCCCGATCACCCAGACAGCGCTGACATCGCAGCAGAGCCGCGATCTCGTGTTGAACGTGATGACGCCGCCGCAGCGCGAAGAGTTCGAGAAAACCCACGAGTGCAACTTCGCGATCGGCGTGGCCGGCCTCGGCCGCTTCCGCGTGAGTTGCTTCTACCAGCGCAACCAGGTCGGCATGGTGCTGCGCCGGATTGAAACCAAGATTCCTTCGGTGGATGAGCTGAACCTGCCGGCGGTGGTCAAGTCGCTGGCGATGACCAAGCGTGGCATCATCATCTTCGTCGGCGCCACTGGCACCGGCAAATCCACCTCGCTCGCGGCGATGATCGGCTACCGCAACCTCAACTCGACCGGCCACATCATCACCATCGAGGATCCGATCGAATTCGTGCACAAGCACGAGGGCTGCATCATCACCCAGCGCGAAGTCGGCATCGATACCGACAGTTGGGAAAACGCGCTGAAGAACACCCTGCGGCAAGCGCCGGACGTGATCATGATCGGCGAGGTGCGCACCCGCGAAGGCATGGACCACGCGATCGCGTTCGCAGAAACCGGCCATCTCGTGCTGTGCACGCTGCACGCCAACAACGCCAACCAGGCGATGGACCGCATCATCAACTTCTTCCCGGAAGACCGCCGCAACCAGTTGCTGATGGACCTGTCGCTGAACCTCAAGGGCGTGGTCGCGCAGATGCTGATTCCGACGCCCGACGGCAAGGCGCGCCGTGTCGCGATGGAAATCATGCTCGGCACACCGTTGATCCAGGACTACATTCGCGAAGGCGAGCTGCACAAGCTCAAGGACGTGATGAAGGAATCCACCAATCTCGGCATGAAGACCTTCGACCAGAGCCTGTTTGACCTGTACCAGGCCGGCGAGATCGGCTACGAAGACGCACTGCGCTTCGCCGATTCGCAAAACGAAGTCCGCCTGCGCATCAAGCTCGCCCAGGGCGGCGACGCCAAGAGCCTCGCGCAGGGCCTGGACGGAGTGGAGCTGGTTTCGACGGACGACCGGAATATGTACCGGCGTTGAGGGTTTGGGTTGTGATGCGAGAAAAAAAGCCGGGCATTGCCCGGTTTTTTTGTGGGCTACTATTTAATTGCCTCCGTTCCAATTCCTGCCAAAATGAACCTGACCCCTTATCTGCCTTATCTGTTAGCGAAAAAGGGGTCAGGTTCAAACCCAAGAAAAGGGGACGGAGGTAGTTAATCTCAAATAACTACCTCTGTCCCCTTTTCACCCGGGTTTATTTGCTCGCGTTCGGCGTTTTGTGCGCGTCCATTTCGGTGCGGAACTCGCTGAGTTCGCGCAGCAGTGTTTCGATGTTCACCTCGTTCTTGAGGTTCACCTTGAAATCGGTATCGGCGCGCGCGCGGTCCTTGAGCGACTGGCGATTCTGGCTCATCACGATCAGTGGGCCCTGCAACCCGACGAGGATGCCGAGCGCAAGATTGAAGAACTGGTAGGGATATGGATCGATCGGCGAGCGCAGCATCACGAATGAATTCACCACGCACCAGGCCGCGGTCATG
>JBDSVN010000039.1:0-4061 GCA_039927175.1 Lysobacteraceae bacterium
GTTGAGCGAGGCAATCGCCGAATCGGTGAGATCTTTCGTCCGCTCGCGGACCTTGACGTCGAGCTGCTCGTTGAACTCCTGCAGTTCCAGCGCATTCGCGTTCAACAGCCGGTTGCTCGCCACAACCGCAGCTTGCCAGCGGCGCGTGCTTCTTAGCATCAAGAAGATCCCGATGACCAGCAACGCAATCGAGGCGATCGTCTTGGCCGCATCTGTGCGCTTGGAGTGCACGAACGACGCCTGCACCTGGTCCTGCGCACGCGACAGGTTGGCGTTGTACTCCGCCATGCCTTTGGCGAATTGCTCACGCTGGAATTCGTGGCTGTCGTTCGACAGCAGCCGCTCTGCATCAACTCGCCTTCCCTGGCGAACAGCTTCAAACGCCTGGTGTTCCATTGCGACGAGCGAATTGTTCGCAGTGTCCAGCCGCGCAGCCGCAGTACCCGGAGGCGCGCCGACCTGCAGGCGCTGACCCTCGTCGATGGCCCTGTCGAGCTTCGGCTCTGCTGCCCGATATGCAACTTCCCATTTCGGATCGCCTCTCGCTGACGCCATATGGGCGGCCACCGACATCAGCTCGTCGAGTCTGACGATGCTTGCCCCAACTTCCTGCATGTGGTCGTCGATGGGTTGTCCGTGCTCGATGACACGCAGGTCGCTGTAGGCGTCCCAGGCGGGCCATCCGATCGCGGCGACCGACAGCACCGCGATCAGCGCGATCTGCAGCCGCAGGCCATGGGTCCAGACGCTAGCTGTTGCGTTCATCGGCCGCGCTCTGTTGCAAGGGGCCGGATTCGAGGAATGCCAGGTTGTAGACCGCGTCACCACCAGCACGCACAGTCAAGGCATTGATCTGTTTTTTCAGCTCGACCATCTGCAGCTCGCGCCCGACGCTCAGGCGATGGAAGCGCTCGAGTTCAGTTGCGCGTTGCGCGAGCACGGCTTCAGCCGCCTTGCGGTCGGTGATGTCTTCGCCGATGCTCGCCGCTCCGATCACCGTGCCTGTCCTGGATCGCAGGACCGAATTATTCCAGCGAATCAGCCGAGGTTCGCCCGATCGGGTCATCAACTGACTCTCGTTGTGCAGGGATGCGCGGCGTTCGGCGAGGATTCCTTCGAAGTTGGCTTTCGAATTGACGGCCTCAGGCAGCGTGAAACCATCGAACCAGTTCATGCCGACGGCTTCCTCGCGCTGCCAGCCGGTGAGGCGCAGGAAGAAGTCGTTGCAATAGATGATCCGCGCCCGCCGATCGAGCATCACCGATACCAGGCCCACGTTGTCCAGCATGTCGCTGAAGCGACGCTCGGACTCGCGCAAGTCGCCTTCCGCGCGCTTGAGTTCGGTGATGTCGGTTGCCATCACCACAATGCCGGTGACGGTTCCATCATCGGCAATCAGCGGGACCTTGTCGGTCTGCACCCACAGATCGGTTCCGTCCGCCCCGACGATTGTCTCGACGATGCCCAGCTTGGGAGACCCGGAGCGAATTACTTCAAGGTCGTCGACGAAGAATCGGTCGGCATCCTTGGGGTAAATTTCAAGCGAGGCCTTGCCTTCGATCGCGGCTATGGTTTTCCCGGCGACGTTGGCGACACGTTGATTGACGCGCACGATGTTGTTGCGGGTGTCCTTGACCCACACCATCGCCGGGATCACGTTGAACAACGCGCGCAATTCGATGCGCTGGGCATCGAGCGCCTGCGCGATCCGCACCCGCTCGCTGATATCCAGATGCATGACGACAGCTCCGTGCGCACTGGCATCGACGAGCGGTGTCACTGTCATCAGGAACCAGCGCTGTTGCGTCGGCGAATGACACGGATATTCGGTGGTGTAGGTGCTGGCCTCGCCCGCGAGCACTGCGCGGATGCCCGTGGCCACCGCATGGGCCTTGATGGCGTCCTGCCCGCGCGCGGCTTCGCATGCCAACAGGTAGTTGAGGCCCACGCCATGGCCCGGCGCGTGCAAACCATTGCCATCGGCGAAGCGCCGCCATGCTTCATTCACTGAAACGATGATTCCCTGCGCATCGATCAATGCGATGTTTGCCGGCAGCACATTGAGGATTGCGGCCTGCTTGCGCGACTCATGGTGGCGCAGTTGCTCCTGGGCGTTTCTGAGGACGAACGTGCGGCCCTCGGCATCGGCAACAGTGTCCACTTCACCCGCCGTCAATTCCTCCAGGCGCTGCCCGGTCGCATGCAAGGTCGCGATCAGCGCTGCCACTTCCGCACTTGTGTCCTGCGCCTGCACGGGAGCACGCTCGTTCACGTCGTGGGTCCTTCCAGCCCCAGCGCATGCAGCACGGTCTGGTTCTGGTTGAGGGTTCCGACGATGCGCCGGACCGGAAGCGGCGCGAGCTTGATCAGGGTCGGCGTCATGAACACGCCATCGGCCAGTGCGCGCGAGGGCTCCCGGAAGACATCCACAACCTCGATGTGGTGTCGGCCCGGCAAGTGCGCGCGACAGATCGATCTCAGGTTCGACAGCGCCTGGTTCGAGTTTGCCGCGTCGCCCGCGACGAACAGCCGGAACGTGAACATCTCGGCAGTGATCCTGCCAGAACTCACGTCGATTCCTCGCTCGCCGCATCGGCACCGCGCAATTCGCGCAATCGACTTTCGCCACGCGTTATCTCATGCTCGTGGCTTGCGGTCGTGCGTGTCAACAACGCTTTTTCCACCTGCTTGGCGACCAGTTCGATCTGCAGCGATTTCACCCGCACTTCGAGCTCGGCTTCCTCGGCGTCCAGCCGCACGCGCTTGAGCTTTGCGGCGACCTCGCCTTGTTCCACCGCGACGCGCTCGGCGCTTTCCTTCTCCCAGCGCAGCGTGCCCATCAACACCTCGCCGCCTGCGGTGTAGATGTCGGCCAGGGTGATACCGGTGTCGCTGAGGATCAGCTCACGCACCTGGTTGGAATGGGAGGTACCGCGCGATTTGATGATCGCCAGGCCACGGTTGCGCTCTCCCGCCTGCACGAGGTAGTCGAGCTGGATCCAGGTGTCGGCCAAGGTCGAGATCTGCAGCGACGAAATCGCCTCTTCGCGATGCGAAAGCTCGTCGAGCAGGCTTGTACACAGCAGGGTGATGCCTTCGGACTTCGACCAGTCGATCAGCCGTTCGGCGACACTGTGCGCGCTCTTGCCATTGCTGGCCTTCGTCCAGGTCGAGACCGGGTCGATGACCACGCAGCGCGCGCCAAGCTCGGCGGCCAAGGTCTTGATGCGAACGAGGTAGCTTTCGGCGCTGCCAGTGACGCTGCGTGCGGAGATCATGCGCAGGGTTCCACTTTCCACGTGCCGGTCCAAGCTGATTCCCACCGAACCCAGGTCGCGGATCACTTCGTTGGAATCGGCATCGAAGCTGACGAATAGAGTGCGCTCGCCGCGCACGCACGCCGCTTCGGCGAATGCGCCGCTCAGCGTGGTCTTGGCGGTGCCCGGGAAGCCGGTGATCAGCACGGTCGCGCCGCGGTAGTAGCCGCCACCGAGCATGGTATCGAGCCGCTCCACGCCGCTGGAAACACGCTCCTTGCTGACCTTCTGCATGCCACGGCCCAGCGGGCGTGCGACCACCACCTCGAAGCCATTCCTGCCGATCAGGAAAGGCGATTCGTTCTCGTCGAAGCTCGATCCGCGGTACTTCTGCACGCGCAGGTTGCGCTGCGACACGCCTTGTATGAGACAGTGGTTGAGCACGACGGAACAATCGACCATGAACTGCATGAAGCCGAACGGCTGTTCTCCATCAGGCGCCGTCACCTCACCGCCCGCCTTCGCGGTGATGATCGCGGTCAATCCGTGGTCGAGCAGCCACGCATGCAGTCGATAAACTTCGCGGCGCTTCGATGCTTCGTCCGGCAGCAGCGACAAGACGATGTCGAGCGCGTCGAAGACGATGCGCCTGGCGCTCATCTCTGAGCACTTGGCTTCGAGCACGGCCAGCATGCCGCCGAGGTCGAAACTCCCGGACTGCACGAGGTAGTCGAGCTGGATCCAGGTGTCGGCCAAGGTCGAGATCTGCAGCGACGAAATCGCCTCTTCGCGATGCGAAAGCTC
>JBDSVN010000040.1:0-5256 GCA_039927175.1 Lysobacteraceae bacterium
TCGGGGTGCAATTGGGTTTGCCAGTGCCTGAAGCGGAGGCCATCGAAAATCATGGGTCGTCCAAATCGTGGGTGGGAATGACCGTATCATCCGGATACGGCGCGCGACCACAAGCAGTTGCGCACGATGCGAAGCCGGTGGAACTTTTCCGGAGATTGCCGGTCATTACCTGCGGCCCTGAGCCGCGCAAACAGAATGTGGTGCGGATGGGCGAGAACGAACTGGACCAGGCGCTGGTCAAGCGCGTACAGCATGGCGACCGGGCCGCTTTCGACCTGCTGGTGCGCAAGTACCAGCATCGGATCGCGGCGCTGATCGGGCGTTATGTACACGACTGGAGCGAGTGCCAGGATGTCACCCAGGACACGTTCGTCCGTGCATGGAAGGCATTGGCGAATTTCCGCGGCGACGCCCAGTTCTATACCTGGCTCTACCGGATCGCCGTGAATACTGCAAAGAACCATCTTGTCGCCAGCAACCGCCGTCCGCCCGCAGACGACATCGACGTTGCGGACGCCGTGAATTTCGCCGGCGCGATGCGCCTGCGCAACGACGACACCCCCGAACACGAACTGCTGCGCGAGGAAATCGAGCGCACCGTCACCGATACCGTTGCGGCATTGCCCGACGAATTGCGTATCGCGGTGACCCTGCGCGAAATGGATGGCTTGAGTTACGAGGAAATTGCCGAACGCATGGGCTGTCCGATCGGCACCGTGCGTTCACGCATTTTCCGTGCACGCGAAGCGATCGACCTGAAACTCCGTCCCTTGCTGGATTCCGAACGGGTGCGCCCATGAGCAACAACGATATGCACGACCAGGCATTGCACGAAGACCTGTCAGCATTCATGGATGGCGAGCTCGATGCGGAGCGCGCACGTTTCCTGCAGCAACGATTGAGTCACGATGCCGAACTGCGCTCGCGCTGGGAGCGCTGGCAGTTGTTGTCGTCGAGCATGCGCCGGCAGGCGCAGCCATTGCCTGATGGATTCGCGGATCGCGTCGCGACTGCGCTAGCTGCCGAAACCGTCCAGGTCACGCCGATCTACAACCATGCCCTGCGCTGGGCTGGCGGCGCTGCGCTTGCTGTGTCGTTGAGTGTCGCCGGAGTGTTCGTCTTCGATGCGATGCACCAGCCGCAACCTGTTTTGCAGATGCCGGTTGCCCCGCAGATCGCGGCGGTTCATGCAGCGCACGCGCCGGCTACCCATCAATTGGTTGTACCGCAGGCGATCCCGGCGCAATCGATTCCATCGCACACGGAAATAGCATCAGCAGTCGCGGTAAAGACTGTTGCGCCGCGAAGCATCGCTAGCCGAACCGTACCGACGCGCCAACCATCTGCCGACCGCGTGGCGGAAGTAACCGAGACAGCCATCAAGTTGCCGATTCCGGTGCAATCCGGCGTGGTGACCGCATTCCGTTCGCCATTGCGTCCGCTACTGATGCGTCGCCAACAGCAGCATCCGAATTTCGCGCCGTTCCCGCAGCCGTATCCGATCGATCCGGAACTTGAAGCTTATCTACAGCAACAAAAGACAGGTGCCAACCACGACGTGTTCGCAAGGGATGGCATGAACCAGCCCGGCGACAGTTCGGTACGTCAGGTCGCTTGGCCGCAGGATGGGCAGCACTAAGGCGCGCTGGATCATTCGGCACAGCTTGAGTTCAACTTTGTACTGAAAACCATTCACTGAAAACTACAGGAGCCATGTAGCCAATGCAGACTGTACTTTCCTCGCGACTTGCAGCATTCGCGGCAACCGTCGCCATCGCCATCGCTTCCACTACACCGGTTGCGCATGCAAGCAACGCGGCGTCGCTTCCCGACTTCAGCGACTTGGTCGAACAGGTCGGGCCGGCCGTGGTCAGCATCGAGGCCATCCACGACGGGCATGCGCGCAAGCAGGCGACAACCGACGACGACGACCAGATGCCGGAAATCTTCAAGCGCTTTTTTGGCGATCCGAAATTCCGCATGCCGAACGATGACGTGGGAACTGCCATCGGTACCGGTTTCCTGATTTCCAGCGATGGTCAAATCCTCACCAACCACCATGTCGTGGACGGCGCTGATCGGGTGATCGTGCACATGGCCGATCGCCGCGAATTCACCGCGAAAGTCGTCGGTAGCGATCCGCTCTCGGATGTTGCCTTGCTGAAAATCAAGGCAACCGGCCTGCCGTTCCTCAAGATCGCCGAGGCGAAATCGCTCAAGGCCGGGCAATGGGTCGTCGCGATCGGTTCGCCATTCGGTCTTGATCATTCGGTAACCGCTGGCATCGTGAGCGCGGTCGGCCGTCGTTCGCTCGACCAGAGCCAGCAATACGTGCCCTTCATCCAGACCGACGTACCGATCAACAAGGGCAATTCCGGCGGCCCGCTGCTCAATACCAAGGGTGAAGTGGTCGGCATCAACTCGCAGATCTTCTCCAGTTCCGGCGGCTATGAAGGCGTGAGTTTTGCGATTCCGATTGAGACCGCGATGAACGCGGTGCATCAACTGCAGGCTACCGGTTCGGTCAGCCGCGGCCAACTCGGCGTGCGTATTCAGGAAGTCGATCGCCCGATGCTCAAGGCGCTTGGGCTGGATCGTTCCGGCGGCGCACTAGTCAACGACGTGGAACCCGGCAGCGCCGCGGCCAAGGCTGGTATCCGTGTTGGCGACGTGATCACCGCGTTCAACGGAAATACGCTTGACAGTGCCTCCGATCTGCCGCCGCTGGTCGGCTCGGTCGCGCCTGGGACGCGTTCTACCGTCACCGTGATGCGCGATGGCAAGACGATGCAGGTGACGGTGGTGCTGGATCGGCTGTCGGCCGATGCGACCGCGTCGCTGGGCGGCCCCAATGGCGCCATACCTGATTCAGATATGCCCCGGGCGGCAGTTGGTAGCTCACTCGGGATCTCGGTACAGGACCTCACCGCCGGCCAGCGGAAGACGATGGCGATTCCAGCAGGGCAGGGCGTGCTGATCCGCAGTGTCAACAGCGACGATGCGCGTCAGGCCGGTCTGCAGGAGGGCGACGTGATCCTGAAGTTGGGCAGTCGCGATGTGGGCAACGCATCCGATCTGGCCTCAGCGGTGCGCGGGTTGAAGCCGGGCAGTTCAGCGATGCTGCTGCTGCGTCGCGGCCAGACCACGCGGTTCGTGGCGGTTCCGGTCGGCAAGACACGCTGACCGCAGGCTTCGGGCGAGCATTGAGTGCTCGCCCGAAGCGATGGCTGACGATCCCGGCCTTAACCTCGCACGGAATTACCTAACTCTGGCGTCGGTTCGACCTCAGAACTCGATCCGGATCCCCAGTCCGAGGTTGTCCTGGGTCATCCCGTTGCGGCCGAGCATGTGCTCGAACAACACGAACCCCGAGCGGCCCCGCGACAGCACTACTGAGAAGCCCAAGCCGAGGCGGAAGAAGCTGTTGTCGAGCGGCACGCCGTTGAGCGAGAACGAGGTCTGGGTCGGGTCGTTGGTGAAACGTGCCGTGATCGCCTGCAGATCGCTCTTGTACTCGTGCTGCCATTCCAGTGATGCGGTGGGGATGAACACGCCCCAATCGACACTATGCGTCCATGAGACCTTGGTGCCGAGCACACTGCTGAGGGTGTTGACAGTGCGTGCATCGACCGACAGACCCAATCCACTGCCGGGCCCGGCCAGCAGTTTTTCCTGATAGCTGTCGAAACTCATCCGGCTGGAGACGACCTGTACGTACGGACTGAAATTCCATTCTTGCTTGTGGAAATCGCCACCGAAGGTCAGCGCCGCCGAGAACAAATTGCCGCCGGGCTGGCCGGACGCAATCTGATGGACGCTGGTGGTGCCGCCGCCCGGCACTGGCAGGGTGTAGTCGATCTTGCGATTCATGTCGAACTGGTTGCTGCCCCACGTCACCACACCATCGAGGTACAGGTTGTTCTTGAACGACCAAGTGCTGTAGGACGACAGGCTCCATCCGGTCAGTGCGACATCGCCGCGATCGTGCGCCAGGTTGGTCGTCTGTCGCGAGAAACCCACCGCAACGCCGGACACCCAGTTGTCGCGCTGGCGATAATCGACGCCGGCGGTCAGCCCGTTGATATCGTAGCTGTAGGCGGGTGTGGTCGAGCGTTCATTCGCTGTGCCGCGACCGATGGTTCCTGTGGCGAAGAAGCCCCAGCGGCTGAAGCTCGCGCCGGCTTCCGGCTTTTTGGTATCGGCCTCTCCCAACATTGCACCCATCAGCGAGCCCAACGGGAGCACGCCACCGGGACCTGCGAACGATAGTCCGCCCAGGCTCGAGGTGTTGCCCAGACTGGAACTATTGGAGCTGCTGCGCAGCGCGGCCAGGCGCAGGTTGATGTTCTGGAACTGGGCCACGGATGCAGTCACTGCGGCATTGGACTGCACCTCAGCGCCTTGGGCGACGAGTTCTCCCACCGCATCTGCAGTGGCGCTGCCATTGATGCCAGCTGCGACGTTGAGCTCCCGACAGCGTGCCAGCAGATCGGCTTGCTCCGGTGTCAATGTGGTCTGACTCGCCAACGCGGGACAAGCGGAGTCGATCACGGTAACAACCGCTTGCTCCTCGGGAGTCAGATTCGGCAAGGTCGCCAAACTGGAATTCAAGTTGAAAGTTACCGGCCCGGTGGCCACGACTGAGCTAGCCAGCACGGTTACTGCAGGTCCTGGCGTGATCGCTGTCACCGTGTTGCTGGCGCGGCCGGAAGTATCGGTAATGCTGCTGGCGACCGACAATGTGCCATTGGTGGCGGACCAGTTGATGGTGGCACCCGCCACCGGGGCGTTGCTGGCATTTTTCAGTAGGACTACAAGTGGCGCCGATGCGGTACTGCCCAACAGAACCTGGCCGTCGCCACTGTCAATGGTCAAGGTGCCGTTTCCTCCAAGCACCGGTGTAATGAGCGCGGCCGAGTTGACCGGCCCCGGCACCTGTGTGGATGTGGCACTGCCGACATTGCTGATCGTGCCATTCGCCACATTGGCGACGGTGACTGTATAGGTGCCAGTCAACACGCATGTGCTGCTCACCGGTACGTTCGGACACGACGTGGTGTTAGGCGTGGTCAGCGGATCGTTGACCGTCACGTTGGTGAGCGCGACATTGCCGATATTGGTGGCGGTGACGATGTAGGTGAGCACATCGCCCTGGGTGACCGTGCCCGAACCGTCCGGATCGGAGTTGCCACTCAAGACCTTGGTTACCGTCATCGCTGGAGCAGAAAGATTCACTACCGGGGTATTGACGGTATT
>JBDSVN010000041.1:0-4256 GCA_039927175.1 Lysobacteraceae bacterium
CGTTCATCGCGCCGGCAAGCATGTCGCAGACTTTGTCGGCGATGTCTTCTTGCACGTACAGCACGCGTGCGGCCGAGCAGCGTTGACCGGCGGAATCGAACGAGGATGCAATCAGGTCCTTGACCAACTGTTCGGGCAGCGCGGACGAATCGGCGATCAACGCATTCTGGCCGCCGGTTTCGGCGATCAGCACGCCGATCGCGGCATCGCGCGCAGCCATCGCGCGATTGATCGCACGCGCCGTATCCGTCGATCCGGTGAACGCTACGCCAGCCACGCGCGGGTCGCGGGTGAGCGCAGCGCCGACGGTTGCGCCATCGCCCGGCAGCAATTGCAGCGCGGCTTCCGGCACGCCGGCTTCGTGCAGCAGCTTCACCGCCGCATAGCCGATCAGATTGGTTTGCTCGGCTGGCTTCGCGATGACTGCATTGCCGGCGACGAGCGCCGCAGCGACTTGGCCGATGAAAATTGCCAGCGGAAAATTCCACGGACTGATGCAGACGAACACGCCGCGTCCGCGCAGCGACAACGCATTGGATTCGCCGGTCGGGCCGGGCAACTTCAGCGGCTCGGCGAGCGTGGCGCGCGCCTGCTGCGCGTAATAGCGCAGGAAATCGACTGCTTCGCGCACTTCAGCGACGCCGTCAGCAATCGTCTTGCCGGCTTCGCGGGTGCACAGTGCGATGAAATTCGGCATCCTCGTTTCAAGCAAATCGGCGGCGTATTCAAGAATCTTGGCGCGGCCAGCAGCGGGCACGGCATCCCAAGTCGGCTGCGCGACGACCGCATTCGCCAGCGCTCGTTCCACTGTCGCGCTGTCGCTCGCCAGCCAATGGCCGATCTGCTGGCTGCGGTCGGCGGGGTTGGTCACGATGTTCTGGGTGCCAGTGGTGTTGATGCCCGGCACCAGCGGCGCGGCGGTCCACGGCCCGGCGTTTGCATTGATCTGCTCCGCAAGCTTGCGCAGGTCTTGGTCGTTGGCGAGATTCACGCCCATGGAATTGATCCTCTCGGCGCCGAACAGCGCGCGGGGTAGCGGGATATTGGGATGGCGTTTATCGGCAAAGCCAGCGACGACCACCGTTGGGTCGGCCACCAGCGCACGCGCCGAAACGTTTTCATCGGTGATGCGATTGACGAAGCTGGAATTCGCGCCGTTTTCCAGCAGGCGACGCACCAGATACGGCAGCAAGTCCTCGTGCGAGCCGACCGGCGCATACACGCGGCACGGCACGTCGAGTTGATCTTTCCCGATCACTTCACGATAGAGGTCGTCGCCCATGCCGTGCAGCTTCTGGTATTCGTACGGCGCTGCTTTCCCAGCAGACGTCCACGTGCCGTGGAGCTGCTGCGCAATGTGGTGGATCGCGACAATCGTGTGCGCATTGTGGGTGGCGAACATCGGATACAGCGCGTCGGTCGCGCCGAGCATCTTTTTCGCGCAAGCGAGATAGCTCACGTCGGTATTCGGCTTGCGGGTCAGCACCGGATAACCGGGAAGACCATCGACTTGCGCGCGCTTGATTTCCGAATCCCAATACGCGCCCTTCACCAAGCGTACCGGCATCTGCCGGCCGTGTTTGCGTGCGGCGTCGATCAGGCAATCGAGCACGAACGGTGCGCGCTTCTGGTAGGCCTGGACCGCGAGGCCGTAGCCGTTCCAGCCGGCCAGCGATGGATCCGCGAACGCGCCGAGGATCACGTCCAGCGACAGTTCCAGCCGGTCGGATTCTTCGGCATCGATGGTGAAGCCGATGCCCTGCGCTTTCGCCAGTTGCGCCAGTTCGAGCACGCGCGGGGTGAGTTCGGCATGTACGCGGGCGCGCTTGGCGTGTTCGTAGCGCGGGTGCAATGCGGACAACTTCACCGAGATTGACGGTGCGGCGAACACATCATTGAACTTGCCACTGGAACCGATCGCGCGGATCGCATCGCGATACGCCTGCATGTAACGCGTGGCATCGGCCGAGGTAAACGCGCCTTCGCCGAGCATGTCGAACGAATAGCGGTACGCCGCGTTCTCCGACTTGCGACTGCGCACAAGCGCCTCGCCGATGGTCCGGCCCATCACGAACTGATGGCCCATGATCCGCATCGCCTGCCGCACGGCGAGGCGAATGACCGGTTCGCCGGCACGGCCGACCAGCCGTCGCAGCGCGCCATACGCATTGCCGCGTGTTTCCGACGCAAGTCCAACCATGCGTCCGGTGAGCAGCAAGCCCCAGCTCGACGCATTCACCAGCAGCGAATCGCTCTTGCCCAGATGGGCATCCCATTCGGCATCGCCCAATTTGTCGCGGATCAGCTTGTTGGCGGTGGCCTGGTCGGGAATGCGCAACAGCGCTTCGGCCACGCACATCAGCAGCACGCCTTCCTCTGAGGACAAGTCGTACTCGCGCATGAACGCTTCGATCACGCCCTGTTGCTCGGCGCGCGTGCGCACCCGCTTGACGATGCCGGCGGCGGTGCGCTCGATGATCGAGCTGTCCTGCGGAGCAAAGCGCGCCACGGCCAGCAGTGCATCGACGTGCTCGTTCTCGTCGCGCAGCCACGCGGCGGTGATGGCTTCGCGCAGTGGATCGGTGCTCGGCGGCAGTTCGGATTGCAGGATATCGGTCACGAGCAGCCCCGGCGGGGATCCTTCGATGGTGGTGCGCGGCGGGAGGCGCGAGTGTAGTCCGCGAAGGGTTATGGCGAAAGCGTGAGGCTGGACGAACTTGTGTACGCACCAGAGATGGCTGCATTCATTGCCATCATCCTGCAACGGCCGTGTTCCAGCTTGCCCGCCGCTGGCGCGCGACGGTACAATTCCGCGTTGTTTCCGCTGCTGGCGGAAGCGCTCCAGCGGGGATCGGCGGACATCCGGTGTTTCGGAAATGCGCTTCCATGCGGTGGCGACTTCGCGTCGTGCGGTGCAGTTGTCGGTCAATGACGCTACGAATCAGGAACAGTCCGAATGAAAGCAGCACGCAGACTTCATGCAGGTACGGCGATCCTCGCAGCACTGGCGGCCGGTGTCGCACAGGCCGATCCGCAGCGTTGGCAACTCAACATGACGGCGGGCGTCACCGATACTTCCGAGCGCATCCAGGCGCTGCACAACCTGACGCTGGGCATCTGCGTGGTGATCGGCATCCTGGTGTTCGGGGCGATGGCCTATGCGATGTTCAAGTTCCGCAAGTCCAAGGGTGCCGTGGCGGCGACCTGGAGCCACAACACGACGGCCGAGATCATCTGGACGATCATTCCGATCCTGATCCTGGTCGTGATGACAGTGCCGGCGACCAAGACGCTGTTTGCGATGTACGACACCAGCAAGTCCGAAATGACCGTCAAGATCACCGGTTATCAGTGGATGTGGCGTTACGAGTACCTCGGCGAAAACGTCGAGTTCCTTAGTCGCCTTGACCGCCTCAGCGATCGCACCCGCGCCCTCGGGTCGGGACTTGATCCCTACGCCGTGAAAACCGGCGACGAAAACACCTACCTCCTCAACGTGGATCATCCGCTGGTACTGCCGGTCGACACCAAGATCCGTTTCGTGGTCACTGGTGCCGATGTCATCCACGCGTGGTGGGTTCCGGAGCTGGGCTGGAAGCAGGATGCGATACCGGGAATCATCAACGAGAACTGGACCCGCATCAACAAGCCCGGCATCTACCGTGGTCAGTGCGCCGAATTGTGTGGCCGCGACCACGGCTTCATGCCGATCGTGGTGAAGGCGGTGCCGAAGGCCGAATTCAAGGCATGGCTGGCATCGCAGCGCAGCGCAAACGATCCTGCTGCAACCGTATCCACCATGCCTGTTGCCGCTCCTGTTGCCGCCGCTGCACCTGCCGCCACCGCTGCGCACTGACCCCGGCTCGCGCGTCATCATTTCGAGGTTTTGATCATGGCCACTCCCAGCACCGCCGTCCACCACGATGGACACGACGACCACGCGCACAAGGAAGGCTTCTTCCATCGCTGGGTCATGTCCACCAACCACAAAGACATCGGCACGCTGTACCTGATCTTCTCGTTGACGATGTTCCTGATTGGCGGCAGCCTGGCGATGGCGATCCGTGCCGAATTGTTCGAGCCTGGCCTGCAGTTCTTCCAGCCGGAGTTCTTCAACCAGCTCACCACGATGCACGCGCTGATCATGATCTTCGGTGCGGTGATGCCGGCGTTCGTGGGCCTGGCCAACTGGATGGTGCCGATGATGATCGGCGCGCCCGCAACGACTCCAGAAACGCCCGCCGCGCCTGTCGCGC
>JBDSVN010000042.1:0-5828 GCA_039927175.1 Lysobacteraceae bacterium
CGGTTCCTTGCTGCAGACCAGCGCTTCCGAGCCTCTGCATGCCGCAGCCATTTCCGGCGTGCCGGGACTGAACGCACCGTTGGCACCGAACATCGGTTGCGAACCCACCGATCCGACCGCGGCATAACCGACCAGCATGTAGAAAATGGTGCAGATCACCAGCGAGCCAATGAGGCCGATCGGGATGTTGCGATTCGGATTGGTGGTTTCTTCAGCAGCCGTGGAAACGGCGTCGAATCCGACGAACGCGAAGAAGATCGAGGCAGCAGCTCCGAGGACACCGACGCCTCCCAGTGGGCTGCCCCATCCCGTCGGAAGGAACGGATGGAAGTTGGCTTCTTTCACTGCGGGGAACGCAATGTAGATGAACGCAATCAGCGCCGCGACCTTGATCGAGACAAGAACCGCGTTGACCTTGGCACTCTTCGATGTGCCAATGACGAGCAAGACGGAAACAACCAACACGATCAGGAATGCGAGGATGTTGAATGTGCCGCCATCGTAAGGACCCGTTCTCAGGAATTCCGGCAATGGAATGCCGTGACTGAGAAGCAGCCCGTTCATGTAGCCAGACCAACCGACTGCAACCGCACCGGCAGCAACGGCATATTCCAGGACGAGCGCCCAGCCCACGACCCATGCCAAGGATTCACCCAGCACGCCATACGTGTAGGTATAGGCAGATCCGGAAACGGGAATCATCGCCGCGAGCTCTGAATAAGCCAATGCAGCAAGTGCACAAACGACCGCTGCGATGACGAAGGAAACCATCATGGCCGGCCCGGCCTTTTGGCCGGCTTCAGCTGTCAGCACGAAGATACCCGTGCCGATGATTGCGCCGACTCCCAGCAAGATGAGCTGGATGGGCCCGAGCTGGCGCGTGAGTTTGCGTTTTTCTGCCGTGGCCATGATGGCGTCGAGCGGCTTGACGCGTTGAAAGAGCATTCGCGAACTCCCCTGCAAAGTCTCGTTGTGGTTCGAACAGCGCCTGATGCGCCCCCGCGTCTGCTAGACAGACTGCGGGCTACCTTAGCCTGCGTGGGCGGGAGTCACAAGTGCAAGCTTTGGCTGGTTCCTGCGGCTATCCTGTCGCCCACATTTGTTGGCCGGAGGATCCATGGATCAGCAGCGTCGCGCGTTGCTTCGCGCATTCGATGCATACGGCCAGCGTTGGCCCGACGAGATGGCAGTGAGCCATTTCCGCGAATTCCTAGCCGATCACGTCGATGCCTTCGAGCGCGCACTGGCAATCGGCCACTTCACCGGCTCGGCGTGGCTGGTCAGTGCCGATGGACGCCGTGTGTTGCTGACCCATCACCGCAAGCTCGACATGTGGCTGCAACTCGGTGGACATGCGGATGGCGATACCGACTTGCTGCGCGTCGCGCTGCGCGAAGCGGAAGAAGAATCAGGACTTGATGGGTTGACTGTCGAGCCATCCATTTTCGATCTTGATCGCCACCGTATTCCCGCACGCGGCAGCGATCCGGAACATTGGCATTACGACGTGCGTTACGTCGTGCATGCTGGTGCGAACGAGGCATTCGTCGTCAGCGATGAATCGCATGCGTTGGCATGGCGGGAGATTGCGGATCTCGTTGCAGATAAAAACGTGGACGATTCGGTGCGACGGATGGCGGGGAAGTGGCTAGGCAAGCTGTAGCGTGCGCTGCGCGCACGGGTGGGTGATTCGTGCCCACAGCGCACGCAAATTCTGTTCCGGTTCAAACCCTGCCAGCAAACTCGCCCGTCACCGTGCTCACCCAAACCTTCTCACCGGTGCTGATGTATTCCGGCACCTGGATTTCGATGCCGGTATTCAGGCGCGCCGGCTTCGGGCGCTTGGTGGCGGTACCGCCCTTCAATTCGGGCGCGGTTTCAACGACAGTCAAGGTCACGCTTGCCGGTACCAAGAGGCCAACCGGCGCTTCGTCGATGATCTGCACGTAGCACTCTTCCAGTCCTTCGGCGAGATAGCCGGCGTTGTCGCCGACGACATCCGCATCAAGCTGGTACGGCGTGTAATCCTCGGCATCGAGGAACACGAAGGCATCGCCATCCTTGTACGAGTAGGTTGCCATCCGGCGCGTGAGTTCTATTTCCTTCACTTCGTCGTCGCCGCCGAGGTTGAGGTCGTACTTGATGCCGCCCGGAACGCTGTACAGCGTGAGGCGAATCTTGAGGTTGCCGCCGCGACCCTGCGGCGAACTGCGTTCGATATCACGTACCTGGTACACGGTGCCATTGTATTCAACGACATTGCCTTTTTTGGTTTCGGAAGCTCTCATGGCGCGCTGTTTCCCTGTAGGCGCTGGGCCTTGTTGTATTTGCGTTCCATCAGCCACCAGACGGTGACGCCCCAGAGCAATCCACCGAGCGGCCAGATCACTGCATTGAGGATAAGCAAGCGCGGCGTGAGTGCACTTGGCGAATGTGTGAGGAAGGGGAGGAACAATCCCATGATCACGAACATCGAGCCGCCCCAGGACAGCACGCCCTTGATGAGGATGAAGTTCCACTTTCCCCTCGCGCGCAAGGCATCCCAGGACTTGAGGTTCTGGTTTTTCGAATCCGACATGCAGTTATCTCCGATCGTGAATTATTTGGCTGCGAGGCGCACCGCGCCATCGAGCCGGATGGTCTCGCCATTCAAATAGCGATTGCCGAGGATGAAGCCAACCGTGTCGGCGAATTCTTCCGGATGGCCGAGGCGCGATGGGAACGGAATCGATGCGCTCAGCGATTGCTGCACGGCTTCGGGCATGCCATCGACCATCGGCGTCCAGAAAATGCCGGGTGCGATCGTCATCACGCGGATGCCAAAGCGTGCGAGTTCACGCGCCATCGGCAAGGTCATGCCGACCACGCCGCCTTTCGATGCCGAATACGCGGCCTGGCCAATCTGGCCGTCGAATGCAGCGACGCTGGCGGTGTTGATGATCACGCCGCGCTCGCCGTCATCGCCAGCATCATTGTGCTGCATCATGTTGGCGGCAGCCTTGGCGACGTTGAAGCTGCCGACGAGGTTCACCATCACCGTGCCAGCGAAATTCTTCAGCGGCATCGGCGCTTCCTTGCCGAGTACACGGCCTGCGCCGAGGATGCCGGCACAACTGATCGCCGCATTCAAGCCGTCCATGAAGCCCTTGGCAGCAGCAACATTCGCTTCGACATTCACTTCATCGGTGACATCGGTGCGGAAGAATTTTGCGTTCGCAGCGCCAAGTTCGGCGACTGCTGCAGCGCCTTTCTCGTCGTTGATGTCGAACAACGCAACCTTGCCGCCGTGCGCGACCAGATGCTGGGCCACGGCAAAGCCAAGGCCGGAAACGCCGCCGGTGACGACGGCGCGGATGGTATCGAGTTGCATGGGATTTCCAGAAACGGGACAGGCCGGCATTTTACCGGAGTGCGTGGTTGCCCGCTCGCTGTCCTGGATCAGAGGTCCAGCAGATAAAACGCATTGCATCCACCATGCCCGGTTGCGCCCAAGGGCGATGCAATGCGGGTGAAGCCGCTGCGTTCGTACAGGCGCATCGCCGCGTCCATTCCGCCCAGGGTTTCGAGGTAGCAGCGGTGGAAACCGTGCATGCGCGCCGCGTCGAGGCAATATTCCATCATCGCTGCGCCTGCGCCGATGCCGCGCGCTTCGGGCAGGAAATACATCTTGCGCAATTCGCAGATGTCTTCTTCACCGCCTTCCAGCGGCGCGATGCCGCCACCGCCAACAACGCGGCCTGCAAGCTCGAGCACGAAGTAGGCCGAGCGAGGGGCGGAGTACGCGCGATGCATCCAGTCCACTTCCGGGTCGTTGATCGCAAAGCCATCGCCGATCGCGCCGAATTCTGGCATCACCGTGCGGATGATCGACGCGATCGCTTCGTTGTCGTCGCTGTGAATCGGGCGGATATGGAACACGTCGCTCATGGATGATCGGGTCCAGTGTTGGCAGGTTGCTTGTAGATGTGGCCCGCCTTCATCACGAAAACCACGTGTTCGATCGCATGCAGGTCGGTCAGCGGATCGCCCGGCACGGCGATGAGGTCGGCATCAAATCCAGACGCGATACGCCCGAGTTCCTTCTGCTTGCCGAGGATGCGCGCATCGACGGAAGTCGCCGCTTGCAACGCCTGCGAAGACGTCATGCCGAGCCTGGCCATCCATTCCACTTCGCGCCAATTGGTGCCGTGGGCGAACACGCCGACATCGCTACCGCAGCCAATGGTGACACCGGCCTTGAACGCGTTGTGGAAGGCATCGGCAGCCTGCTGCATGCGTGCGGTGGGTGGCGTCTTGCCGGGTTCGTAGTGTTCGAAGTATTCCGAATACGCTTCGGCGGCAGTCAGTGTCGGCAGATAGGCGATGCCGCGTTCCTTCATCAAGCGGAACGTCTCGGCACTGCCGCCATAACCATGTTCGATGGTGTCCACGCCCGCTGAGATTGCCAGCCGCATGCCGGCATCGGTGGACGCGTGCACTGAAACCGGGCGACCTGCGTTGTGCGCGACTTCGACTGCTGCTTTGAGTTCTTCAAGCGTGAAGGTCGGGCGCGCATCGGCATCGACCGTCCAGCGATAGTCCGCATACAACTTCACCCAGTCAGCGCCGTGGCCGATCTGTTCGCGCACGGCACGCATGATGTTGTCGACACCACTCACGGCTTCCGCACCTTGTGGCAAATCGAGGTCAGGACGAAAACCTTTTGGACCAGGGCCGTAGGAATCCGTCGCGACGATCGCACGCGTGGCAACGAACATGCGCGGACCGGGGATCAATCCCTCATCAATCGCACGCTTGATCGATACATCGCCATAACCGGCCCCCTCGGTGCCGAGATCGCGCAGCGTCGTGAAGCCCGCCATCAGCGTTGCGCGTGCGTGTTCGGCAGCTTCCAGCGTGCGGTAATCCTCCGGCTCCTTGAGCACCTGGTCGTTCCACAGCGTCTCGTTGTAGGGATGCAGGAAGATGTGCGAATGGATGTCCATCAGGCCCGGCAACAAGGTCATGCCGGGCAATTCGATACGTTGCGTGTTCGCAGGAGTTTGCAGGGAACTTGACGGCCCAACCGCAGCGATATTGCCGTTGTGCACGAGCACGGCCCAGCCATCGTGTGCTGGAGTGTCGTCGCCAATCCAGACTTTCGCTGGAACCAGCAACCAGTCGCCGGTTGCATCGACAGCGAACGCGGGCAGGGCGAGCGCGCACAGGATGCAGCACAGCGCTGCGTTGCGGATCAGTTGAAGCGGCGCAACGTGCATCGTGTTCTCCCCATGTGCGTGTGGATCGATGCTGAATTGCAGCGAGTGCGTAGTCGATCCGTTCGTGTGTTGTGTCGGAAATCTTATGTAGCTGTGCGCGCACGCGTGACGCGACTCGCGGTGTCTTTGTGCAATTGCTGTGCAAGCCATGCGCCAGTTGCGATCAGCTTGTCGAGATCGATGCCGGTCTGGATTCCAAGTCCATGCAACATGTAAACGACATCTTCGCTAGCAACATTGCCGGTAGCGCCTTTTGCATACGGACAACCGCCGGTGCCGGACACCGCCGAATCTACGGTCGCAACGCCCTCTTCAAGACAGGCCAGGATATTGGCGAGGGCTTGCCCGTAGGTGTCGTGGAAGTGGACCGCGAGTGCGCTCATCGATACTTCGGCCGCAACGGCTTTCAGCATCGCGCGCGCCTTGCCTGGCGTGCCGACACCGATGGTGTCGCCGAGCGAGATTTCGTAACAGCCGAGCTCGTGAAGCTTTTTCGCGACGCGCACCACATCAGCCAGCGGGACTTCACCCTGATAAGGACAACCGAGCACGGTGGAAACATAGCCTCGC
>JBDSVN010000043.1:0-5855 GCA_039927175.1 Lysobacteraceae bacterium
CGAGCGCCGAGCGCGCGGTGACGCTGTCGCCGGCGTGCAGCGAGACTGCTCCGTGGTAGCGCGAGCGGCGCTCGAGTTCGGCCGGAGTCGCGTCGGCAAGCAGCTTGCCGCGCGCGATCACGATCGCGCGCGTGCACACCGCCTGCACTTCTTCGAGGATGTGGGTCGAGATGATGATCGTGCGTTCGCGCGACATCTCGCGGATCAGGTTGCGCACATCGTGCTTCTGGTTCGGATCGAGGCCGTCGGTGGGCTCATCGAGCAGCAGCGCGGGCGGATCGTGCAGGATCGATGCAGCCAGCGCGACGCGGCGACGGAAGCCCTTCGACAAGGTATCGATGCGCTGGTGCAATACGGACTCCAGCGCGAGCCGCGCGATGACTTCGCCAAGCCGGCGGCGCCGCACCCCCGGTTCCAGCCTGTGTGCATCCGCGATGAAAGCCAGGAATGCCTGCACGCGCATTTCGCCGTAACTCGGCGCGCCTTCCGGGAGGTATCCAAGCGCACGCTTTGCAGCGAGCGTGTCGCGCACCACGTCGTGTCCGCAAACGCTGGCGCTGCCTGCACTCGGCGCGAGGAAGCCGGCCAGCATGCGCATCGTGGTGGATTTTCCGGCGCCGTTCGGGCCAAGGAATCCAAGCACTTCGCCGGGGCCGACCTTGAAGCTGATCGCGTCAACCACCGTGATCCGGCCGTAGCGTTTGCTCAGCTGCTGGGTTTCGATCATCGACTGGTGGCCTCGCTGACTGTCAACGATCGCAAGTCCGAAGACAACTGCGACCATGCGGGGCGATGGAAAGTTTCCCTTGCATCATTTGCAGCAACCGACCCGACGCATCGATTGCGTCGGGTCGGCGAGCACTGCATGGCGCGCATGCAATTGCCCGGCAGTGCGATTATTTGCTGCCCTGCGCTTTGATCGGCCAGTACAAGTCGAAAGCGCCGTCGGTGGTGAACGAGGTGGCAATGCCCTTGGTGTAGTTCGAATACGGACTCGCTCCGACATCGTAGCCATGGGTGATGCCCCAAGCCTTCATCGCTTCGCGGATTGCCGGCAACTGCGCCATGTGGCCGGAGTAGCTGGCGGCGATCGCGGAAGTCGGCTTGCTCTGCATGTATTGCACCGGGTTCTTGTCGCCGTCGATGGTCACCGTCAATTGCGGCGGCGCGGCACCGGCAGGGGTGGTCGCGCCGGTCTTGCGCACCGGGATCGCAACGTTGAACTCGTAGATTTCAGGACCATAGTTGATGGTGACGATGCGCAACGGACCGGCTGCTTCCAGGCCATTCTTGTCCATCACCTGGTGCAACCATTTTTCCTGCACCAGCATTGCCGCTTCGACATCATCGTTGGCGCGTTTGGCCTTGGTTGGCGCGATCAGCAAGTTCTCGGCCGGGATCTGCACAACCTTGGGTGGGCTGACCAACTGGGTGTAATCAAATTTCGGGATCGTGGAGAGGAACGTGCTCAGGCTCGCCAGGCTGCTCTTCATGACGTCGCCAACGCTGCGACTCACGTACAAGCCCGCATAACGGCCGAACAGGTTGAATCCATAATCGACGTCGTAAGTCTGGGTGATCTGGACGGCCAGCATCTGGTTGCCGGTGCGCTTGAAATCGAAGGTCATCGTCTTGTTGGTGCCGTAATCGTTGTTGGTGACGTCATAGACGATCTGTTCGCCGGGCTTGATCGAAGCGATCTGCCAACTGCCGCTGCCGATCAGCCGGTTTTCCGAGCTGTAATCCACGCGCGCCCCCGGGCCACTCTCAGCACCCGAAAGACTGAATTGCGCCTTCGGATCCATGTTGTGCACGGGGCTCCAGTCCTTGAACCGCTTGAAGCCATTCATCATGTCGAAAACGACTGGCAATGGGCGATTGGTTTCGGTGGAGTTCGATACGGACTGATGGGACGGCAGGATCAGTCCAACCACGACGAAAATCACGACCACCAGCACCAGCGCAATCAACAGCTCAATAATTCGGGTCATTCGCACTCTCCAGGGAACGGGCTGACGCGGCCCGTCGGAGCATCGACGGTGACCGGTGCTGCATCACGGCGACCCCCGGTCGCGCGTGCACAAGACGCAATGCTAGCAGGGAACGAGGCGGTCGGGCAGCCATCCGGCGCACGTTTCTTTCGACATTCCGCGATCCGGCCGGGATGGTCAGGCCAGTCCAAGTTCGCTCGCCTTGGGCACCACCCATGTTCGGATACGCGCACATGCTTTGGGCGGTTGGTTGCGCTTGCGAGACATCGCCTCCTGCAACCACGAACGCGCGCTGGACAGGCCCCGGCCTAAACCAGCCCGAGTTCGAACGCCTTGAGCACCGCGCGGGTGCGATCCCGCACGCCAAGCTTCGACAGAATGTTGGACACGTGGTTTTTCACCGTGCCTTCGGCGACGCGCAACGAATTGGCGATTTCCTTGTTCGAGAAACCGCCGGCCATCAGCCGCAGGATCTCGGTTTCGCGCTCGGTCAGTGGATCGGGACGCTCAAGGCTGACGAAGGCATTGTTCATGTGCTCAAGACCCGACAACAATCTCTGGGTCACCGCCGGCTGTACCAGTGAACCGCCATCGGCGACTGTCTGGATCGCATTGACCAGTTGTTCGAGCGTCACATCCTTCAGCATATAGCCGCGCGCACCAGCCTTGATGCCGGCCAGCACCAACTGGTCGTCGTCAAACGTGGTCAGGATGATGGTCGGCGGCAACGTGCCGTTGGCATTCAATGCCTGCAACGCCTCGAGGCCGGACATGCTCGGCATGCGCATGTCCATCAGCACCACATCGGGCTTGAGCTGGGGAATGAGTTCGACCGCCTGGCGCCCGTCGGATGCCTCGCCGATCACCTCGATGTTGTCGGCCAATGCCAGCAGGGAGCGGATGCCATGCCGCACGAGTGTCTGATCATCCACCAGGCAGACGCGAATCATGTGGGAATCTCCATTGTCCAATCGTTGCACCAGCGGGGCGAATGACGTTCGCAGCGTTCACAAGCAGCGATCATGCCGGTTTCTCCATCGGCAGGCTCAAGGTCAGTGCGAACCCCTGCCCCGGTGAAGTGGTGATGGCCACCGTACCAGCGTGCTGGGTGACACGCTCGCGCATACCACGCAACCCGTTGCCTGGTGCAAAGTGATCGGCGCCGCGACCATCGTCGCGCGCAGTGATGTCGATTGCACTGCCGGTCCGCACGAAGCGCAGCCATAGATTGTCCGCTTGCGCATGGCGCACGGAGTTGGTGATGATTTCCTGCGCGCAGCGCAACAACACGTTGGCGTGCTCCGGATCTTCGACCAGAAAGGGATCCGGCATGTCCAGGTGGATGTCCGGCGACAGCACGCCTTCGACCAGCGTGCGCAGGGCCGTGCTCATGTCCACCGCGCCGTCTTCGCGCAACTGGCTGACCGCTTCGCGCACGTCGGTCAGCAACAACCTTGCCAGCGTGTGCGCCTGACGCACGTGTTCCTGCACCTTGCCATCGGACAGATGGCTGGCCACCTCGAGGTTCAGGCTCAACGCAGTGAGGTGGTGACCAAGCAGGTCGTGCAATTCGCGCGAGATGCGCATGCGCTCGCTCAATCGGCTGCTCTCGGCGAGCAAGGCGCGGGTTGCGCGCAATTCGCTGTTGAGCCGGCGCTGCTCCTCGCGTGCCTGCGCCTGCTGGCGCGCAACCAGACTAGTGACGAACACGAAGCCGGAAAAGCCCGCGTACAGCAGCGATTGCATCATCGCTTCGACCACCGGGAAATGCAGGCCGCGTACGAACATCGGGACCACCACGAACTGGCTCAGGATCAGCCACGCAACCCCGGCCGTGACCGGCAGCAGCCACGGCAACACGCAGGCCGCCACCATCAGCAACACGCTTCCAAGCCCGCTGACGCTGTAGTAGCTCACGCCGACGGCAGATCCGGTCAGGACCAGCAACAGGATCAAGTCGAGAATCCCTGCGCGGCGCGCGCCCAACCCGCGCGTGAGCCATGCATAGCTGATTCCGAACGCGCCGTAACACGCCCATCCGTACCAATGCATCGGTTCGATTTCGAGCGGCTGGTCGTTCAAGACAGCCGGCGTCGAGAGAAACCATGAATACAACAATGGAATGCCGACCATCGCCCAGGTAAACAGGCCGGCGTAGCGCAGGAGTTTGGTGTGGGTGAACCGGGAGAGCATTCGCGCATCATAGGCGGCTGTGATGATTCCCGTACGGGCCCAAAGTCATGGCAACCCGGCCACGGACGAAGCGACCTACTGCCCCGTGCATGGCATAATCGGCCACGGCGTCGCAGGGCAATCCGGCCCGCGGCCACCGATCTTCCGGAGTACCGACTGCATGACGATGGTTATCCGCGACGTGCGCGAGCACGAGCTGGATTCGGTTCTTGCCCTGAACAACGCCGCTGGTGCCGGCATCCTGCCGATCGATTCGGATCGGTTGCACTTTTTCTGGCGGCACGCCGCCTATTTCCGCGTCGCCGAAACCGATGGACACCTTGCTGGTTTCCTGATCGCGCTGATGCCCGATGTGAGCTACGACAGCCCCAACTTCAAGTGGTTCCGCGAGCATTATTCCGATTTCGTGTACATCGATCGCATCGTGATCGCCGGCGCGCATCGCGGTGCCGGCCTCGGCCGCGTGTTCTATGCCGACGTGCAGAGCTTCGCCGAAGTGCGTTCGCCGCGCCTGACTTGCGAAGTGTTCGTCAGTTCCGGCCGCGACCCTGCGTTGCTGTTCCATGGCAGTTTCGGATTCAGTGAAGTCGGACAGCACATGGTCGGCGGCACACGCGTGGCGTTGCTGGTGAAGAATCTGTGCAGCTGGCCCTGGGTGCAATCGACCTATCTTGATGGCGAGGATGCGCAAGGTTTGCCGGCACTCGACTGGTTGCGTGCACGTCCGACCGAGAGCGACGCTGCGGATACACCACGGCTTGCGACGGGAACCTGAGATGGCCGCGATCGCACCCGATTACGAACAGGCGGGCGAGCTCAAGATCGGCCAGGTCGGTATCGCGAACCTGCGCGTGCGCGTACTCGATGTTGCGAAGCTCGTTGCGGAAATGCGCGAACGCGTGCAGCGCGCGCCGAAATTGTTCGAGCGTGCTGCGGTGGTGGTCGATTTCGGATCGCTGAGCCGTTGCCCGGATGCTGCTTCCGCGCGCGAACTCGTTGACGGATTGCAGCAGGCAGGCGTGTTGCCGGTTGCGCTTGCATTCGGCACCACCGAAGTCGAAAACCTGTCGCGCGAAATCGGCTTGCCATTACTGGCGAAATTCCGCGCGCAATACGAACGTGCTGATGCGCCGCCAGTTGCAGTCGAACCCGCACCCGTTGCTCGTGCACCCGAACCAACTCCACCACCACCGCCATCGGCACCAGTCGGTGGACCTGGCCTCGTGCACACCACGCCGGTGCGTTCGGGCCAACAGGTGTATGCACAAAACCGCGACCTGACTGTGTGCGCAATGGTTGGTGCCGGCGCGGAAGTGATCGCCGATGGTTCTGTACATATCTACGGCCCGTTGCGTGGACGCGCACTTGCTGGTGCACTCGGCGAAACCAATGCGCGCATTTTCTGCCGCGAATTCCACGCCGAACTCGTCGCCGTTGCCGGACATTACAAAGTGCTGGACGAAATCCCCGCGAACCTGCATGGCAAGGCCGTGCAGGTGTGGCTGGAGAACGACACCTTGCGCATCGAGGAACTGAGCTGATGACCGCCGATACCGAAATCCCGATCACCGATCCCGTCGCGTCGCAGGCACCGGCACCGCAGCAAGCCGCTCCGATCCATCGCGATACCGAACTGATGATGCAACCAGAGGTGCCGATGCAATCGTCCGA
>JBDSVN010000044.1:0-6756 GCA_039927175.1 Lysobacteraceae bacterium
TTGTGGCGTGACAGTTAACCAATAAAATTGGGCAGCGCTACCTGCTCAATGCTGATTGTCCGCCTCTAAAAGTCGCGCAGCCCCTTGAGTCTGGATCCGAAAGCACTGCAATCAAGCGCTATGACTGCCTGATCTCAACTACGAACGAAGCAACGCGCCGAGGTGACACAAGCCCTCGTCGTCGATGGTGACAGCACAGGGGTGTGCGTTCCTTCGCGCAAGCGTCCGAGAATTCGGTCAAGCGAACGTCGTTACCTGACTAACCGAAAGCAGAATTTTGCGAGCGACGACTTTGGGTCGCAGCCTGAACGTTCACTTCCCGGCCCGCCGCCGGGCTTGCACAACGGAAATCTGACGGCCTGCTTGTTCAACCCTGCTGCTGCGCAACGGCAGTCAAGCAGCGCGATCATCGCAATCGAATAACAACGGGTTCATCGTTGCGCTCGTACCTTTGGACTCAGCGGTAAGCACACAGTCTCGCGAAGCATCAGGGTGGTGCCGCAAGTTTTACCGTCATGCTCCAGTCGCGCCGGTCGTGCAACGCGGCCATTTCCGATAGTGCGTCGACAGGCAATTCATGCAATGAAAGGATTCCCATGAACCATAGCAATCAAGTTCTGAACGACCTTGTTTCGGCTACCCGTGACGGCAAAAGCTTCTACGAGAACGCCGCAGCCGAAGTCACCGATTCCAAACTCAAGACGTTGTTCACTCGCCTTGCAAAGGTGAAGGGTGAGATCGCCGTTGGTCTATCGACAGAGATCTGGGCCGCCGGCGAGACACCGGCTGTCTCCGGGACATGGAGCGGAGATTTCACCAAGCTCTATGCCAAAGTTCGCGCTACGCTTTCCGACAAGAACTTCGCTTATGTGGCGGAGTTGGAGGATTCCGAAGACCAGTTGTTGAAGGCCTTCGACAAGGCCCTTCATGACGAGGAAACGACACCGCACGCACACACGGTGATCACCCGTTATATGCCCGAAGTGCGCCTATGCCACGACATCATGCGCGCGCGCAAGATTGCTCTGAAGAAAGCCGCCTGATCTGTTTGCGTTCCTGCAAGTGGCCCGGCTGGAGCGATCCGGCCGGGCTTTTTTGTTGCACATTGATCAAGGGCTACGGTCCTCCGGATGTTCATCGCCATGAACCGAAACGCTCTGTGATGTTGGCGATTGCAGGCAGTGAGATTCGCGAATGGGTCAGCCCAGCACTACGGAATGAACGCGCAGTTGTTGCTTGGTAACTTCGCACATTCAGTGCATCAGCTGGCCCATGGATCCGAAAGCAGATTTCCATTTGACATGGCGCATTGCGCGCCAGAGTCGATGCGCATAGTCAGGCACCTACGGACCAACCACTACTTCTTCTTGTCCGAGTTCCTGCTGCTGTCCTTGTTGTCGTCTTTCTTCGGCCGACCCCACAGCAGCAACGAAGGCTTTGCCTTGACCTCCTTGGTGACCGCGCCGATGTCGGTCACCGCCTTCTTGGTCTGATCTTCGATCGCCGAAAATTTCGAAACGACTTTCGGCAAGTTGTCGAGCGCCGTGTTGAGACTGCTTTTCACCGCGGGAATTTCCGGCGTCCGGCCCCTAGGTGTCGCCGCGACCAGACTTTTCGCATCGGCCCCGCCGCCGTTGAGTTCGATGTAGGACGCTCCGGTGATGCCTTTGAGTTTCAAGGTGGCGGTGGTATCGGTCCTGACCGGCGTGTCCTTGCGCAATGCGATGTCGACCTGCACCTTGTTGGGATTGGTCTTGTCGATCGCCATGCCCTTGACCATTCCGACATCGACTCCCATGAAACTGACCGGGTCGCCAAGCGCCAATCCGCTCACCGATTCGGAGAAATGGATGCGGTAGTGCACATCGTCCTTGTTGCCGGAGCGCACCAGCCAGAGAAAAAAGAATGCCAGCGCGACCGAAAATCCGATCACGAACAGTCCTTCGATGAAATAGCGCTTATCCGATTCCATGGCTTGGCTTCCTTGCGTGCATCGCGCCCAGCGCCCGTGGGCTGTGCAGGAGGTCGTGGATCCACGGGTCCTTGGAGCGCGTCAGTTTGTCCACCGTATCGACGACGATCTTCTTGTCGACGAGCATTGCAACCCGGTCGCAAATGTTGAACAGCGTGTTGAGATCGTGGGTCACGATGACAACGGTGATGCCGAGGCCCTGGTTGAGTTGCACGATCAGATCGTCGATCCCACTGGCCGTAAGCGAATCGAGGTCGGATGTCGGCTCGTCGAGAAACAGGATGCGTGGATCCAGTGCCAGCGCGCGGGCGAGCGCAGCACGCTTGACCATGCCGCCGGAAAGCTCGGACTGGAATTTCACTGCGCTGTCCGCGGACATCCCCGACAGTTCGAGTTTGACTGCGGCGATCTTCTCCTGATCGGGGACGCTCAAGTCGGTGTGCTCGCGCAGCGGCAACATGACGTTTTGCGCAACCGACAACGATGAAAACAGCGCGCCTTGCTGGAACAGCACGCCGATCAGCGCAGCCTTCTCGGAGGGTTCGATGGATGCAATGGGCTTGCCGTTGAGCAGAACCTTGCCGCTGTTCGGTTTGTGCAGACCGATCAGTGTCTTGAGCAACACCGACTTGCCGGACCCCGAACCGCCGGCGATCCCGAGAATTTCTCCAGCCCGGATATCCAGGTTGAGTTTGTCGTGCACGACCTGCTTGCCAAAGCGGTTGACGATGCCGCTGGCGGACAGGATCGGATCGGACTGCTGGCGTTTGCCGGCGTTCACAGGCCGAGTTTCTCGAACAGCACCGAGAACAGCGCATCGAAGATGATGACCAGGAAAATGCCCTTGACTACCGCGCGCGTGGTTTCGCCACCGACACTCTCCGCCGATCCGCGCACGCGCAGCCCGTGCATGCATCCGACTACGCCGATGAAGAACGCGAAAATCGGCGCCTTGATCAGTCCGACGAACAGATCGCTCGTATCGATTGCCTGGTGCACCCGGTCGATATATTGCAACGGACCGATGTGAAGCAACGATTGCGCACTCAGCGCACCACCGACCAGACCCATGATGTCGGCGAAGAAGGTCAGCAAGGGCAGCGTGATGATGATTCCGATCAGACGCGGAACCACCAGCAGCTCCATCGGCCCCAGTCCCATGACCTCGAGCGCGTCGATCTCCTCGCGCGCCTTCATCACGCCGATTTCGGCAGTGAAGGCCGAACCCGAGCGTCCGGCCACCATGATCGCAGTGATCAGCACACCCATTTCGCGCACGATCGACACGGCCACCAGGTTGATCGTCAAATCCTGGCCGCCATAGGGCCGCAATTGCGCCACGCCCTGATAGCCGAGAACGATGGCGATCATGATCGCCATCAGGCCGACGATCGGCAGCGCGTTGATCCCGGTCTCGGCGATCTGCCGGGAAATCGAGGCGGGTCGCAACAGGCTGGGATGGAAGAACGTGCGCACGATCGCGTTGAGCGCGCAGGCCACGAATGCGATGACGTTGTAGGTGTCCCTCAATGCCTCGTCGGTACTCTTGCCGACATGGATGACAAACTGGCGCCATCCGGGGATTGCTGCAGGCTTCGCCAGTGGCTTGCGCTCCAGCCCACAGATCAGTTCGAGCAACTGCTGGTGCGCGTCGCTGATGCCGGTCAATTCCACCTTCTTGTCGCGCAGTTCACACAGAAACATTGCGCCGGGGGTATCCAGACCGCTGAGCTTGCTCAGGTCGAGGGCGCGCGCCTTGCGTTGCTTGAGCAGGTTCCCGAGAGCGTCCCGTGCCTGGTCGAGCGAATGAATATCCAGCACGCCGTCCACCGCCATCTTTTCGCCTTCGCCATGGATCACGAAAGCCGAGAGCGGCGGGTTAGTAGTAAATCGTGGCATGGCAGCACCGTCCGTTGGCGCAAGAGTGAGCGATGGCTCTTCATTCAGCATAGCCCTGAATCCGGATGACGAACCGGACGGCTGGAGCAGGGGGTGGTGGCCATTCAGCCAATGCTTCGCACTTGCCGAACGACAACGCGGAGTTGTTTGCACTTTCGAAGTGGCGGTTGCGATGGACCGAACGCGTCCATCGGTTTGGCTGGAATCCATCCAGCTTGTTTCCAGCGGCGGAATGTCAAAGCGTCTCCAGCGACGCGATCGTCGTGGAGTTGAAATTGACGTGACGGAATTTTCGGTGGTTCCGGCTTCCACCCTCAGTCACCGCGTCGGCCGTATACGCCCGCATTGCGACATGGGCGTCACTCATCAGTATTCTTGAAAGCAGACGCTCGCCACTGTCGGCTACGGGTCGGAATGCGACAGTCATTACCAGAACCTCATGGTCATCTTCGATCGAACCTCACTCAGAGTGATTCAACACCAGGTCGCACCACCGACCTTCGCTCGCGTCTTTCAACCTCTTGTTGAGCAGCTTGCAACTGCTTTTCGAGAGCAACCGCACGTTGCTTGCTTTGCTCGCTCTGTTTTCGCAGAAGCAACAAGTTTTGACAGCGCGCATGCAAGTCGCGCGGCTGGATAGGCTTGACCACAAAGTCGATGATGCCTGTTACTGCCGCGGCCTGGCGCAACGATTTGTCGTCGGCAACAGTCACCAACATGATCGGCACGTCGCGGTGTTCGGGCTGCATCCGAAACCGTTTCGCGAATTCCAGTCCATCCATGCCGGGCATGCGGTAGTCGAGCAACACGAAATCTGGCTGAAACCGTTCGGTCCAGCGCAGCGCTTCCTCCGGACAGCCAAACTCATGCAAGCGCAGGTCCAGATCCATTTTCTGCAGCACACAACTCAGGATCATCCGCGACGAGGGTTGGTCGTCCACAATCAATACGTTCAAACGTTTCTCCTTCGGGCCGTCCGTGATGGCGGCTCGCTGTAGGTGGGCTTCTGTTTGTGGTCAGCAATACGCTGTTTGGCAGACCGCATCAGCCAATTGATATTCGTGCCCGGTGTCGGTGCTGTGCACGCCCGTCACGCGCAACACCTCGCGCAACCGGCGCACGGCGCGGCGCTCACCTCCCGTCTCGACCGTGGCAAAGCCAATGCTTACCACCAGCTGGATGGTGCGAGCGATCTTGCGCGGCACGGGTGTCAATCCGCCTTGCACCAGCATGTCTTCGATGCGACCAAGTGCATCGGCCGCACTGTTGGCATGGATGGTGGCGATGCCTCCGGGATGGCCGGTGTTCCACGCATCGAGCATGTCGTTGACTTCAGGCCCGCGCACCTCGCCCACGATCAGTCGATCAGGGGTCATGCGCAGCGTGTCGCGGATGAGCTGCGCCATGCTGCGGGTGATGGTCTCGCCGCTGCGCACCGTGCGCAGCCGCACCACTTCGTCTGCCTCGACTTGTAATTCAAGCGTGTCCTCTATGGTGATGACCCGCCCCGTGACGCGCCCCAACTCGCGCAGGAGTGCATTGGCGAACGTGGTCTTGCCGGTGTTGGTGCCGCCCACGACCAGAATATTGTCCTTGTCCCGGATCGCTTTGACGAGCACTAGGCGCTGTCCCTGCGTCATCTGACCGTTGGCAACGTAGTCGTCCAAGGTCAACTTGAGCGCGGTGATCTTGCGGATGACGAAGGTCGGTCCGTCGGGCGATTGGGGTGGCAGCACGGCGTGGAAGCGGTAGCCCGATTCGGGCAACTCGGCAGCAAAACTTGGATTGCCCGCATTGGCGATCTCGCCGACATGATCGGCAACGATGTTGATCACGCGGATACGCGCCGGCACGCTCAGCAACTCCGTGTTGCTGTGACGTCGCCCAGCCTGTGCGTACCAGAGCCGGCCGTCCGGATTGACACGTACCTCTTCAACCGTGTCGTCGTCGAGTAACTGGCCGATCGCCCCGCCCAGTGCATTCCGGAGCAGGTCCAGCAGCCGGCTCTGTCGTGTGATCAAAGCGCTGGCCGCGCTCATGCGGTGGTCTCTTGCGTGCGGGCGCGTTCGGTCGCCTCGGCGAGTGCGGTGAACTCGCTATCCGATGCACTCAGCAACGAGACCGCGAGCTTGTCGAGCAAGGCGGTGTTCTGCGCGAACACGCGCTCCACGGAACTGATTAACGCGTTGTAGAACCCCTCCCCCGCCGAGCGGCTTTCGGCCGTCGGCGACGGCAGCCGCGAGAACAGGTTCTTGGTCGTCAACGTGGTGAGCTCTGTCAAGACGCGATTGCCGAAGTCCACGCGCCGCACGTCATTGCGCAGCGAACGCAGCTCCTTGAGCACGAGGATTTCCTGGGTTTTAGCGTGCTCTGGATCGTAGCGGGCGGACAAGGAGGCCTCGATGATCGCCCGCAACGGAATCTGTCGCTCCGCGGCTTCGCGCTTGGCCATGGCTAGCAGGCGGGGATGCAAGCGTGTGTGCAGAAAAGGAGGGTTCTCGGCCATCAAGGAAGGTCCCAGTCAACGGAAGGATGGTGGTGATGTGAGGCAGTTGCGGCGTGATCGGCAACCAGGACCTGCAAGACGCGACCTGCGTCGGTTTCTTCGTCGGCGGCGCGTGCTGGTGTCGGTGAGCGCTCGAGGTCGCCGATCACGGTCGTCGCCAGAGCGCGTTCCTGATCTTGCGCGCCGACGATGACGGCGGCAGGAACAATCGGCGCGGGTGTGGCCACGTGCAGAGCGGCCCATGGACTCGGCAGCGGCGCAGGCCCGTACCGATAGGGACGCAGCGCAGTGTCCTTCGGGGGCGCATAGGTGTGCGCGGTGTCGGTCACGCGGCCGGTGGCGTCGGTCGGCGGCACCAGCTCGCGAAAGGCGGCATCCC
>JBDSVN010000045.1:0-6279 GCA_039927175.1 Lysobacteraceae bacterium
CTTTGGTTTTTCGTGCGCCGGTATTGAAACTGTTGCGCCAAGATCGCGCAGGCCAATCGCTTCGCGCAATTCCAGCAGCAAGGGTTTGGCAATCGCACGCGCTTTTTCTGCACCGTGCCGCAATTGCTGTTCGATGCGGGCAGGCTCGGCGATCAGCGCCTCGTAGCGTTCGCGCAATGGCGCGATCTCACTGTCGATGCGCGCAAACAGCTGCTGCTTCGCATCGCCCCAACCGATGCCGCCAGCGAATGTCTTGCGCATCGCGACGGTTTCCTCAGTACTGGCAAACGCACGATACAACTCGAACACATTCGACGCATCGGCATCCTTGTGCTCACCGGGCATGCGCGAATCGGTGACGATCCCTGCGATCAACTTCTTCAATTCGCCACGGTTGCAGAACAGCGGAATCGTGTTGTCGTAACTCTTGCTCATCTTGCGTCCGTCGAGGCCCGGCAAGGTGGCGACATGCTCTTCGACCTGCGCCTGCGGCAAGCTGAAATGTTCGCCGTACAAATAGTTGAATCGCGCACCGATGTCGCGTGCCATCTCGATGTGCTGCACCTGGTCGCGTCCAACCGGCACCTTGTTGGCGTTGAACAACAGGATGTCGGCAGCCATCAATACCGGGTACATGAAAAGCCCGGCGGTGATACCGGCATCCGGATCGTCGCCTTCGCCAACATTGCGATCCACTGCCGCTTTGTACGCATGCGCACGATTGAGCAAGCCCTTCGCGGCAACGCAGGTCAACAACCAGGTGAGTTCGGGAATCTCGGGAATATCCGATTGGCGATAGAACCACACCTTGTCCGGATCAAGCCCGCAGGCCAGCCACGCCGCCGCGATTTCCAGCGTCGAGCGCTGCACGCGCACGGGATCACTGACTTTGATCAGCGCGTGGTAGTCGGCAAGGAAATAAAAACTCTCGACACCGGGCGTATGGCTCGCGGCAATCGCGGGGCGGATGGCACCGACGTAGTTGCCGAGGTGCGGCGTGCCGGAGGTGGTGATGCCGGTGAGGATGCGGGGCATGGACTTCGCGCTTGCAGGGTCGGCACAAATTGTATCCCGTTGGTCACTTCAGCGACCGGTTAACCCCGTTCCGGCAAGACCTGCGTTGCATGGAGTACCCAACCACGAGGTGTCCCATGAAAACGCTGATGAACCTGATGCTCGCTTCGCTGTGCGCATTGTCCGCAACCGCTTGTGCGCGCCCGCTGGTCGATCTGTCGGTAGTCGACCGCGATACCGGCGCGACCTTGCAGACGTATTCGCAGCACGGCCGCAGTTACGTCCCCGGCGAACCCGGCCATCGCTACGCGCTACGCCTGTACAACCACACCAATGAACGCGTGCTGGTGGTGTTGAGCGTGGATGGCGTCAATGCCGTCACCGGCCAGACCGCCGGCACCAACCAGCCCGGCTATGTGCTCGATCCGTGGCAGACCACCGAGATCGCGGGCTGGCGCAAGAGTTACAGCGACATCGCGCAATTCGTCTTCACGGCAATCGACGACAGTTACGCAGCGCGTACTGGGCGTCCCGACAACGTCGGTGTGATCGGCATGGCGGTGTTCCGCGAACGCATCCGGCAGCCGGTGTATGTGCCACCGTATGCGCCGCCGATCGCGGAGCGCGATGACAGTCCGTATGCAAGCCGTGACTCGGCACGCGCGAGATCGCCAGCACCGGCAGTGCAAGCAGCCGATTCCCGCCAAGCGTCCGCCAAAGCGTACGGTGGCATGAATCGTGCGGAAGCTTCCGACAGCGTTGCGCAGGAAATCGGTACCGGTCACGGCGCACGCGAGTATTCGCCGACATCGCAAACAGATTTTGCTCGCATCAGTTCGTCGCCGCAGCAAGTCATGCAGTTGTTCTACGACACACCGCAACAACTCGTGGCACGCGGCATCATGCCGCGCTGGTACGCCTATCGCACACCGCGCGATGACACACCGCAGGCATTCCCGAGCGGCTTTGTGCCCGATCCTTCATGGTGATAGCTGCACGCGCAGATCGAAAACAACCGAGCCGGTTCGTACCGGCTCGGTTGTTTTGCGGCTTTTGAATCAGACGCGCATCAAGGTGGATTTTCCGAACAGGCTTTCAACCAGGTCCACCGCAAGTTTCGCGGTGCGGTTATGGTCGTCGAATGCCGGATTCAATTCCATGATGTCGAGCGAACCCATGCGGCCGGTGTCGGCGATCATTTCCATCACCAGTTGCGCCTCGCGATAGTTCGGGCCGCCGGGAACCGTGGTACCAACGCCGGGCGCGATCGACGGATCGAGAAAATCGACATCGAAACTCACGTGCAGGTGGGTGTTCGCATCCATGCCTTCGAGTGCTTCTTCCATCACCCGCTTCATGCCGATCTCGTCGATATAGCGCATGTCGTAGATATCGACGTTGTATTGCTGCACCAGCTTCTTCTCGCCCTGGTCCACCGAGCGGATGCCGATCTGCCGCAACACATCCGGGGTGATTGCTGGTGCGCTGCCGCCCAGGTGCGTCATTGCCTGCGGGCCAATGCCGCACAGGCAGGCGACCGGCATGCCGTGGATATTGCCCGACGGCGTGACTTCATGGGTGTTGAAATCGGCATGCGCATCGAGCCACAGCACCCGCAAGCTTTTGCCGCGCTCACGACACCAGCGCGCAACGGCGGTGATCGAACCGGTACCGAGGCAGTGATCGCCGCCGAGCAGGATTGGAAGATGGCCGGCCTCAAGCTCATCGTGGACAGCACCCATCACCAGCCGGTTCCATGCCACGACCTCATCAAGGTGCCGATAGCCATCGACCGGCGGCTGCCATGGATTCGACGGCCCGACCAGATTGCCGCGATCGATCACATGCAATCCACGCTCGCGCAATGCCTCGGCCAAACCGGCGACGCGCATTGCCTCGGGACCCATCGATGCGCCGCGATCGCCGGCACCGACATCGGTGGGTGCACCGATCAGGGCGATGGATCTGTTTTTGCTCGAATGCATTTCTCGTTCCCCGGAATCGTCTTGTGTCGCAAGGGTTACCATCCGGCAAGCACCGGCAGGACCAGCTCCATTCTAGTCGCCCTGCGGCTGGCAGCGCATGTTCGCGCGGCATCGGATCGCGTAGCATGTTTCCATCACGATGCGCACAAGTGCATCCACAGGCATTCCAGCAAAGGCCATCTTGAACGCTGCCACGAACGCATCGGATATGGCGCAGCGACTGGCTCGTCTCGAGGCGGTCCAGTCTGTGGTGCTCGACATCAGCCGCCGTTCGGCGCGCCGCGGCGATTTGCGCACGTTCTATCAGGCCGTGCACCACGCGATCGCACGCATCATGCATGCGCGCAGTTTCTGCATCGCGCTCCACGACGCCAAGGCGAAAGGCGTTCGCTATGTCTATCGCATCGACGAGAAAGATGCCTGCCCACCTCCGGGAAAACTATTCCCCTTGCAACCCGAGGACGAATCGCCAACGTCATGGGTCATCCGTCGTGGCGAACCGCTATGCATCACCATCGACCAGATCGCCAAGCGCGCTAAAAAGGGTACGCGCTGGGGTACCGGAGCATATCCGGAACACTGGCTCGGGATGCCATTGATCGGCAACGATGGCGTCACCTTCGGCGCGATCGTGGTGCAGGAATACGAGCCTGGCTTCCGTTATTCGGATGAGGACATCGCGCTGTTCGAACTGATGTCGGAGCATGTCGCCGACGCGATCGAGAAGGTGCAATTCGCGGCGCACCTCGAGCAGGCGATCGCCGAGCGCACGCGCAGCCTGGAAATCGAAGTCGAGGAACGCCGTCACGCCGAAAAACTGCAGCGTACGTTGTATGAAATTTCCGCCCTGACCGTCAAGGACATCGACCTCGACAAGTTCTACGCAGGGTTGCATCGGATCCTCGGCGAGCTGATGTACGCGAAGAACCTGTCGATCATGCTGTACTACAACGACGAGCGCGACCTGGTCGGATTTCCTTACTCCGCCGACGAACGCGACGAGGAGTTGCCGGCAAACTATCGTCGTCCGGCCGGGCATGGCCTGACCGGTTTCGTGATGCGAACGCGGATGCCGCAGCGTATCGACCAGCAGCGTTTCCAGGCGTTGGTCGAATCGGGCGCGATCCACCACGTCCTCGGCTGCACCGATTTCAATGTCTGGATGGGCGCACCGATGATCCACCAGGGCAAGGTGCTCGGCGTGATCCTCCTGCAAAGCTACGACCCGGCGATCAGCTACGACGACGACGACCTCAAGCTGTTGTCCTTTGTCGCCGACCACATCGCGGCGGCGCTGTCGCGCAAGCAGGCCAACGATGCGCTGCGTGCTGCGCATGCCAACCTTGCGGACGGCAGCGCAGCCTTGCAGGCGAAAAACCGCGAACTCGAAACCACACTCATGCATCTCGGCATGGCGCAGAGCGAACTGGTGCGCCAGGAAAAGCTCGCGTCGCTGGGCGAGTTGGTTGCAGGCATTGCACACGACGTCAACACGCCGCTCGGCATTTGCGTGACGGCCGTGAGCCATCTCGCCGAGGAAACCGCGCAGATTCGCCGCACGTTTGACGACAGCAAACTCACCGAAGGCGGCCTGCGCGACTATTTCGAATCCACTGATGAAGTGCTGCGCATCCTGACCGACAACATCCAGCGCGCGAGCGGACTCATCCGCAGCTTCAAGCAGGTTGCCGTCGATCAGTTGTCCGACGACATCCGCGAGATAGCGCTCGCCAAGTACATCGACGAAACACTGCGATCGTTGCGCCCAAAGCTCAAGAAGACCAAGCACGCGATCGAAGTGTCCTGCGATCCCGAATTGCGCGTGCGCAGCGCTCCTGGCGCGCTGTCGCAGATCCTCACCAACCTGGTCATCAATTCGATCGTGCACGGTTTCGAGAACATCGAGGAAGGACGCATCTGGATTGCCGCGCAGGGCGATCAAACAAACCTGACAATCGACTACCGTGATAATGGGTGCGGCATGTCACCCGACGCGCTCAAGCGCCTGTTCGATCCGTTCTACACGACCAAGCGCGGCCGCGGCGGCAGTGGCCTCGGCGCGAACATCATCTACAACCTGGTGACCTCGAAACTTGGCGGCAGCGTCAAGGTCGACAGCTCGCCGGGCCAGGGCCTGCACTACAGCATCCGGCTGCCCATCCTGGCGCCGTAAGGAAACTCAGTCCGGATAGCGCGTGTTCACTTCAAGCGCGGCGTCGAGGTTGGCGAACAGCAGCGCAACGATTTCAGAATCCAGATGCTTGCCGCTGGCGGCGCTGATGTAGTCGAGCACTTCCGGCAGCGGCCACGCGGGTTTGTAGCAACGCGCATGGGTCAATGCATCGAACACATCAGCGACCGCGACGATCCGCGCATGGCGATGGATCTGGTCGCCCTTGAGGCCTTGCGGATAGCCTTGGCCATCGACGCGCTCGTGGTGCTGGTAGGCAATCGTCGCGGCAGCATTGAGGATCGGCCGTTCCGATCCCTGCAGGATGCTGTGCCCGATCGCCGGATGCTGGCGCATCACCGTCCATTGTTCGTCGTCGAGTTGTTCGGGCTTGAGCAGGATCGCATCGGGGATCGCGACCTTGCCGATGTCGTGCATCGGCGCTGCACGCCGCACGAGCTCGGATTCTTCTTCGGACATGCCGATTGCACGGCACAGCAGGTAGCTCACCTCGGACATGCGGCGGACGTGGTTTCCGGTTTCGCTCGAACGCGATTCGACCACATTACCGAGTTTGTTGATCAACTCGGTCTGGGAATCGAAGATGTCCTTGTTCAACAGCAGATTGTCGAATGCCAGGGTGACGTGGGTCGAGAAGATGTCGATCAATTGCATGTCGAGGTCGTCCACCTCGGCCACGCCGTTGAGGTAGAGCAACGACGCGGTGACGCGCTGCGACGGGAAATAGCCGACGAAGCAGCCGTCCTCGATGACATGCTGGCGTGCGTCTTCTGCGCGCTGCAGCGCATGTACGATTTCCGGCACGATCTCGCCATGTTCGTCCACGCAATTGCCGACGCTGGCAAGCACTTCGTAGCGCGATTTCGCATGCATTGCGCTGAGCCGCACCAGCACGCCGCGATCGTCCAGGTGCAGCAGCGATGCCACCTGCTGCAGCAGGCCGTTGGCGAAATCGTGCATCGAACGCTGTTCAAGGACATGCGCCGAAGCGGCGATCACCATTTCAAGTCCGATCCGGAACCGCTCCTGGTAGCGGCGCGCTTCGTCGATCCGCATGATGTCGCGATAGGCGCGCAACGCAGAAAATAC
>JBDSVN010000046.1:0-4339 GCA_039927175.1 Lysobacteraceae bacterium
GAAAATATCGAGGATCAATCCGGTGCGATCGACCACGCGTCGGCCGAGTTCTTTTTCGAGATTGCGCTCCTGCACCGGCGACAGCAACTGGTTGAACAACACCAGATCGGCGCCCGTGCTTTCGCACAACAACTTCACTTCCTCGAGCTTGCCAGTGCCGATGTAGTAGGCCGGATTGCGGCGGCCGATTTTCGCGGTGATCGTGCCGACAACAGTCGCACCTGCCGAGCGCGCGAGTTCGGCAAATTCTTCCAGCAAAGTCGGATCGGCAGTGCCGGAATACGGCTGGACCAACAGGGCGTTTTCGCCCTTGCGCGAACGTTCGAACACCGGGGATCAGTTTTCCGTCGATTCGTCGTGCGCGTGCTCGTCGCTGCCCTCGGCACCGACCTTCACGTTACGCGACGGGACCACGGTCGAGATCGCATGCTTGTAAACCATCTGGCTGACGGTATTGCGCAACAGCACGACGAACTGGTCGAACGATTCGATGGTGCCCTGCAGCTTGATGCCGTTGACCAGATAGACGGCCACCGGAATGCGTTCGCGGCGCAATGCATTCAGGAACGGATCCTGCAACGTCTGACCCTTGGACATCTGTTACCCCTCCAAAAATGATCTGCGATGTTGTCGTTATGAACGCCAAAATGTGACGCGTGGCGCCTGCCCGGCCATTCATCGCTGGCCGGAAGCGGGCATGATGGCACAGCGCCGAGGCCGCTGCGACCACGTCTCAGTGGCGCGCAGGATCATTCAGGAACAGCGCAAGGGCGGCATCGAGTGCGACGCGGTCGGTCGCGGGATCAAACCAGCGCGCATCCAGTTCACCGCGCAACCAAGTGAGTTGGCGCTTTGCGAGTTGGCGAGTGGCGGCGATGGCTTCGGCACGAAATCCCGCGCCATCAGTCGTGCCATCCAGATGGTTCCACGCCTGTCGATAACCGACCGCGCGCAACGCGGGCAGGTCGAACGGAGCTGCAAGTTCCGCGAGATGCGGGTCGGCGCGAAGCGCGCGCACTTCGTCGAGAAATCCGGCAGCGAGCATCGCATCGAAACGCGCTTCGATACGCGCGTGCAGGATCGCGCGATCGGCCGGGCACAACACCAGCTTCAACACTCGAAATGGAAACTGCCGGCGCACGGACGCGTTCTGCCAATCGCTGATCGATTTGCCGCTGATCCGCCATACTTCCAGCGCACGACCGATGCGCTGGCGGTCGCCGACCTTGATGCGCCGCGCCGCCGCCGGATCGACAGTCTCCAGTTCGGCATGTAGCGCGTCCCATCCGCGCATTGCGCCTTCCTCGGCAATCTGTGCGCGCAATAACGCATCAGACGATGGCATCGGCGAGAGTCCGTGCAGCAGCGCGCGGAAATACAGGCCGGTCCCGCCGACCAGGATCGGAATTCTTCCACGCGTCGCGATGCCGTATAGCACGGCCATCGCGTCCGCCGCGAAATTGGCGGCGCTGTAGCGTTCGTGCGGGTCGCGCACATCGATCAGGTGATGCGGCGCTTGCGCACGCTCCTCGGCGGTCGGTTTTGCTGCGCCGATGTCGAGCCCGCGATAGACCAATGCGGAATCGACGCTGATGATCTCGCCGCCAAGCCGCTGCGCCCATGCGAGCGCAAGCGCGGTCTTGCCCGAGGCGGTCGGGCCCATGATGGCGATGGTTGGCGGGCGCGTATCCACGCATGGATCAATCATGGACTTCAATCGTGCAATGCAGGCCGACAGGCTAACGGATTGCGTGTCGTGACGCCCGTCGCCAGATCGGTCTTCGCACTAGCGTTTGCGCGGTGAGTACAAGACCAGACATGTTCACTCAACTGGTTCCATTGGGCTACGCTAGATGCATGAGTCGATTGAAAGCCATCGGTTTCCTGCTCGTGTTCGTCGTCCCGGCGCTGATGCCTCTTGCCGCATGGCTCGGTCGAGTGACCGCGCATCCCGACACCATGGCGTGGTTTCCGCTGTTTTTCCTGTTCGTGCTGCTGCCAGCGCTGGACTATGCACTCGGCCACGACGCGTCGAATCCGTTGCCGGCGCAGCAGGCGCAACTCGATGCGCAGCCGTGGTTTCGGGTCATGACGATGGCTTGCCTGCCAGTGCAACTGGCGCTACTGGCGTGGTCCGGTTGGTTCTTCGTGCATCAGCATTTCGGAATCGTCGGCGCGGCCGGCTGGCTGTTTTCGCAAGGCGTGGTGGGCGGCGTGATCGCGATCAACACCGCGCACGAATTGATCCACAAGGACACGCGAATCGAGCGCGCATGCGGCGGTGCGTTGCTGGCTTCGGTCGGCTACCACGGCTTCAAAATCGAACACGTGCGCGGCCATCACGTGCATGTCTCAACTCCGCAAGATGCATCCAGCGCGCGCTATCGGCAGACGCTATGGCACTTCCTGCCGCGCGCACTGGTTCGCAACACCACCAATGCCTGGCGGCTGGAAGCGCAGCGGCTGGCGCGGATGAGCAAGCGCTGGTGGCATCCGCGCAATGAACTGATCGGCTGGAGCGCCTTGTGGATCGCGTTCGCGATCGCGTTTGCGTGGTGGCTGGGGCCGATCGGGCTCGCGTTCTTCATTGCCCAGGGATTTTTCGCAGCGTGCGCGCTGGAGATCATCAACTACATCGAACATTACGGCCTGGAGCGCCGCGTGCTGGCCGATGGCCGTTACGAACGCACGACCCATTTGCACAGTTGGAACTCCGATTACGCGCTGTCGAATTTCCTGCTGTTCCAGTTGCAGCGACATTCGGACCATCACGAAACACCGCGACGCCGCTATCAGAGCCTGCTCCACCACGCCGACAGTCCGCAATTGCCCGGAGGCTACGCGGCGATGTTCGTGCTCGCGTTCTGTCCGCCGCTATGGTTCCGGCTGGTGCATCCGCGGCTTGAGCAATTTCGTTCGTAGTTTCGTAAAGCGCAAACGGCCTGTTTCAATCGTCGTCAGGCCAGCGCGGCTGAGTGGGTTTCGCGGATGAGCTACCCGTATGCACAGTCACCGCCGCGACCGCATTCCAGATCTTCAGCGCATCCACTGTCGCGCCGACATCGTGGACGCGCAGCAGCTTCGCGCCGTTCTGTGCGGCGATCAGCGCTGCAGCGACTGAGCCATGCATGCGCTCGCCCTGTGCGCGGCCAGTGAGCGTGCCGATCATGCCCTTGCGCGACAGCCCCGCCAGTACCGGCACGCCGAGATCGCTGAAGCGCGCGAGTTGGCGCAGCAGAATCAGGTTGTGGTCGAGCGTCTTGCCGAAGCCGAAGCCCGGATCGACGACGATCTTCTTCTTCGCAATCCCGTTCATCTCGCAGGCGAAGATGCGTTCGGCGAGGAAGCGATGCACCTCCGCGATCACGTCGTCATAGCGAGGATCGTCCTGCATCGTGCGTGGCTCGCCCTGCATGTGCATCAGCACGACCGGCACCTTCAATTCCGCCACTGCATCCAGTGCACCGTCGCGGCGCAATGCGTACACGTCGTTGATCGCGCCCGCGCCGGCAGTGACAGCCGCGCGCATCACCTCGGGCTTTGATGTATCCACGAAAATCGGTATCGCGCAATCGCGCGCAAGGCGTTCGATCACCGGAATCACCCGGCGCAATTCTTCTTCGATGGAAACATCCTCTGCACCAGGCCGGGTGGATTCGCCGCCGATGTCGAGTGCATCCGCACCTTCCTCCACCAGCTTCAATCCATGCGCGACCGCCGCATCGAGCGACGGGAATCCATCGCCGGAAAACGAATCGGGCGTGATATTGACGATGCCGACGACGCGCGCACGATCCAGCGCGAGCATGCGACCCTTGCAATCGAGTGTTGGTGTGAGATCGAACATCAGTTGTTACTCCGATCGCTCACGGCATCCCTGCCGCTCGCGTCATTGGTCGCCATGTGTTGCAAAAAAAGGCCAGAGCGAACTCTGGCCTTTCAGGTTGTTGCAGGCAAGCAATCGCGTGCTCACATCGTCGGCGCGGGCCCACCCAGCGCAGTCGGTTTCGGACCGGCGCTGTCGGTCGGCGATGGCTTGTCGCCTTTGGTCCAGTCAAGCGGCGGTGGCGGCGTGCGGCCTTCCATGATCGCGTCGATCTGCAGCGCGTCGATGGTTTCGTAAGTCAGCAACGCCTGCGCCATCGCCTCGAGCTTGTCGCGGTTCGCGGTGAGGATTTCGCGGGTGCGCTGGTAGGCGCGGTCGAGGATGTTGCGCACGACCTCGTCGATCTTGCGCGCCGTTTCATCGGAGACGCTGTTGTGCTGGGTCACCGAGCGACCGAGGAACACTTCGTCCTCCTCCTCACCATAGGTCACCGGACCCATCTCGTCGGACAAG